>CAOJLW010000060.1 GCA_948438565.1 uncultured Lachnospiraceae bacterium
TAACAAAAAGAATCCCGTATTTATGTGGGTTCTGGCGTTTCGCAAACGCCTAAATTCTTGACAATGATGAAAGGAGTGTGCAGAGTGGAACAAACAAAACATTACCGCCATGAATTGAAATATGCGATTTCCTATGGGCAGTATTTGGAGCTTGGCGGTCGGCTGCGGCTTTTGATGCGTCCGGATCCCCATGTCAATGCGTCCGGCAGCTATCTGGTGCGCAGCATTTATTTTGATAATTTGGACGATAAGATTTTGCGGGAAAAGATCTTTGGAGCGTCCAGGCGGGAAAAATTCCGAATCCGATATTATAACGATGATTTTTCAGTGATTGTGTTGGAGAAGAAGGTAAAGCATAATCAGCTTGGGATGAAATTTCATGCAGCTTTAACCGAGGATGAATGCCGCAGGCTTTTGGATGGGGATATGGTTTGGATGCGCGGGCATCCCTCAGAGTTGGTACAGGAGCTTTATGCGAAAATGCGCTGTGAACTTTTGCGTCCGCGGGTATTGGTATCGTATGTGCGTAAGCCGTACCTATTTGAACCCGGCAATGTCCGAATTACTTTTGATTCCAATATACGGACAACGATGTACCACCGAAAATTTTTGGAAACTAAGGTACAGGATATCGGCACAGCGGACGTGCCGGGTGAAATAATTCTGGAGGTTAAATACGATGCGTTTTTGCCGGAAGTGATAGAAGATATGATTCAAATATCTGGCGTTCGTCAACAGGCATTTTCTAAGTATGGGATATGCCGCAGATTTGGTTAAATTTGGGAGGAAAAAAATGACTTTTAGCGATGTTTTTAAATCCAGTTTTTTGGAGAGCGTAACGAAATTTTCTGTGATTGATACAATGGTCGGTATGATATTTGCCCTTGTAATCGGGCTTTTTATTTTTATAATCTATAAAAAGACATTTATGGGAATTATGTATTCTACGGGTTTTGCTATGGCTTTGGTGGGGTTATCGCTGGTAACGACGCTGGTTATTATGGCGGTGACCTCAAATGTTGTGCTTTCCCTTGGCATGGTCGGCGCATTGTCGATCGTGCGTTTTCGTGCAGCGATTAAAGAACCGATGGAAATTGTCTATTTGTTCTGGTCGCTTGCAGTCGGAATTGTAATCGGCGCGGGAATGATTCCGCTTGCTGTGATTGGCTCTACATTGATCGGCGTCATTTTGGTTGTGTTCGCAAACCGTAAAATACATGAAAATCCGTATATTTTAATTTTAAATTGTGAAAATGAGGCTGCGGAAAAAAATGCCGTTAAGATGTTAAAGCAGTCGGCCAAATGCTTTCTGGTAAAATCAAAAATAGTAAATACCGGGGGAATTGAATTGACGACGGAGATCAAGATCAAAGAGGAGACAACGTCGTTTGTAAATGGTTTGCATGAGATTTCTGGCGTTAGCAATGTGGCGCTAGTCAGCTATCATGGCGAATATATGTCCTGACGGGGGGTAGAAAAGCATGGTTACAAGTAAATATATTGTAAGAATCACCGTTGTAATCATGGCCGCCGCAGTTTTGCTTTGCCTGTTTGCGGTAGGATATTCCGCACCGCTGACAGAGCTTTTGGGCGGGACTGCGATTACAGTGGAATACGAGTCGAAATTATTTGATACCGATCAGATATTAGAGGTCGATATCCGTATGGATGAGAGTCAGTGGGATGATATGTTGGAAAATGCAATTCAGGAAGAATATTATTCATGCGATGTGGTCGTAAACGGAGAACTATTTTCCAATGTGGCAATTCGACCAAAGGGCAACACGAGTTTATCTGCGATTGCGATGGATCCTACGACGGATCGCTATAGTTTAAAGCTGGAATTTGACCATTATGTAGGAGGGCAAACCTGTTATGGCCTGGATAAGTTGATTTTGAATAATAATTATGCGGACGCTACAAATAGAAAAGAAGCAATGGTATATGATATGTATCAATACCTGGATGTGGACGCATCTCTTTATAATTATGCCAAAATTTCTGTAAATGGAACATATTGGGGAGTATATCTGGCGTTGGAAGCCGTGGAAGAGAGCTTTATGCTGCGAAATTATGATACGAAAGACGGTATGCTTTACAAACCGGATAGTATGAATATGGGCGGCGGTAAAGAACGTCCGGATGATTTGGAAACGGATGGAGCCAGATCCGAAATACCCAATATGCCAAATGATGGAAAATTTTCAATGCCGGAAAGAGACGGGAATAACCTGCCGGATGAGTTTCAGGCGCCGGAGGATTTTAAAGATCAAATGCCGCCTGACGGGGAAAGCCGCCCATTGGATAAGCCGGGAAAAGACGGTTTTGGCATGGGAAGCGGCGGAGCCAATTTAAATTATTCTGACGATGCGTTGAGCAGTTATGAGACAATCTGGGACGGTGCGGTGACCGACAGCGGGAAAAACGACCAAAAACGGGTGATCAAGGCATTGAAAAATATTCATGATGGAAACGATTTGGAAACTGGAAACGATTTGGAAACGTATATGGATGTAGACAACCTTTTAAAATATATGGCTGTCCATGCGTTTTCTGTAAATTTAGACAGTTTGTCCGGCAATATGGCGCACAATTATTATCTCTATGAAAGCAATGGCAGGCTCAATATTTTACCCTGGGATTATAATCTTGCATTTGGCGGAATGTCTATGGGAACGTCCGGGCAGGCGGCGGATATTATTAACGATGCGGTGGATACGCCGTTTTCCGGTACGGAATTTTTTGACGCGCTGTTGGAGAATGAGAATTATCTGGCGCAGTATCATGCCTATTTAAATCAGCTTGTCGATGCGTATGTATTTGGCGGGCAATTGGATCAGACGTATAGCCGTATCCAGAGTCAGATTGATTCGCTGGTTGCGGATGATCCGACGGCTTTTTACAGTTATGAAGAATACGAAGCCGCAGGGGAAATGCTTTATGATACGATTTGTCTGCGTGCAGAGAGTATTAAAGGTCAGCTGGAAGGAACGATTCCATCTACAGATGAAGGACAAAAGGCGAATTCTACGGCGCTTGTCGACGCTTCTGCTATTGATTTGGATGTTATGGGCGTATTTCAACAGGGAGGAAAAAATGCGAATCGCCCGCAAGATATGGAAGCGGCTTCTGAGCAAAATGAATTTTCTTCTAATTCATGGCCTTCTGAAAATCAGAATGACGCTGATTTTTCCGGTAAATTTAATCGGGAAAGACCCGTTTCGATGGAATGGACAGATTATGGGATTTATCTCGGATGTTTTGTTTTGATGTTGGCGGCGTTGTTTTGTGCTTCACATTTTAAGCGGCATTCCTATCCAAATTTAAAACAAAAATAAATTTGCGTTATTTTCCAAAAAAAGGTATAATCAAAAGAAACTCTAACAGGATATAACACAGGATGGGGATAAAAATGTTGAAGTATAAAGTTTACCGTACCTTAGGCAGGATAGACAAGGATGTCGATGAGCATAAGCTGGTCGCCGTAGAGGAAGGGACGGATATTTATGAAGTGGAAGACGCCATTATCCGGGCAGTGATAACGGATTTGGAAGAATCTGAAGAATACAGTCAGCATAAGGCGACGGCATATGCTCCAGAGTCAGTGGAATCTTTTCGGCAAAATAAACGATATGACTACTATTGCAGTGGGATTGTAATGCCGGAATCTGCGGATAAAAATATAATTTTAGAATACGGCATTGTAGAAGACGCCGTGGAAAAAAGATGACGCTGATCGTCTGCCTGGATGAAAAGGACGGCATGATGTTTCATAATCGTCGTCAAAGCCAGGATCGAAGCGTTCGGGCAGATATCATACGATCCTGTGGGGATGAGGTTTTGCGCATGAACGCATATTCCTATCGTATGTTTCAAGCAGATACGGGCGTTTCGGTTTCTGTCTCTGATGATTTCCTTATATTGGCCGAAACAGGGGATTATTGTTTTGTGGAAGATCAGGATGTTACGAGTTTCGCAGACAGGATTCATACGGCCATCCTCTATCGATGGAACCGAAACTATCCGGCGGATCGGTATTTTTCGTTGGATTTGGCGGATGGAAGTTGGGAGTTAGAGCGGCGGGAAGAGTGGGAAGGGTTTTCCCATGAACGGATTACCAAGGAGGTATATAAAAGGAAAAATGGAACGGATTAAAATAAATTGGAAGAGATGCCTCTGTCTGTTGTCCTGTTTTCTGTTGACAGGCTGTTCCGTTTCCGGCCTGGATGCAGGACAAGACAGTCAGGAAGTCGTTTCCCTGGCCGATATTCCTGCATACGATGGGGATCCCTATGTCGTTTTAGATCAGAATGAACCGGATTTTTCAGAAGAGGATTTTACCAAGGCGTCTTTTGAAGCTTATGGCGATTTAGACAGTCTGGGACGATGCAGCGCGGCTTACGCCAACGTCGGACGGGATTTGATGCCGACAGAAAAACGCGGCAATATCGGCAAGGTAAAGCCTACGGGCTGGCAGACCGTAAAATATGACAATGTAGACGGAAAATATTTATATAACCGATGTCATTTGATTGGCTATCAGTTGTCCGGGGAAAATGCCAATGAAAAAAATCTGATCACCGGAACGCGTTATATGAATGTAGAAGGGATGCTGCCGTTTGAAAATATGGTGGCGGATTATGTAAAAGAAACGGACAACCATGTATTATATCGGGTGACGCCTGTGTTTGAAGGCGATAACCTGTTGGCGGACGGCGTGCAGATGGAAGCCATGTCTGTCGAAGATCGTGGGGACGGCGTTTGTTACAATGTTTTTGTCTACAATGTCCAGCCGGGGATTTCGATTGACTATGCGACAGGAGAAAGCGTCCAAGCTGGGGAGGATGTTGTGCAGCAGGAGTCAGAACAGGGGGAGATTCGTGGAAACGCCAATTCGAAAATCTACCATTGTCCCGGTCAGGCCGCCTATGAGGAGATGGCGGATTCTAAAAACCTGGTGATTTTTCAAAGTGAAGAGGAGGCCAAGGAGGCCGGATATCGAAAAGCGAAACGATAGAAAAAGTGGACTGTGCAGGAATTGCCCAGTCCACTTTTGTGTAGAAAAGAATTTTTAAAACATAATTAACGGATCCATTTGCCATTTACAAACCCATAGGTTGCTCCGGCTCCGGTTCCGCTGTCCATCTGGCGATCCACTTCTATTCGCACTCCGTTTGCATGGTTGATCGGGATGGTCAAATCCTGAATCATCGAAGCTTTTTGTTCAATCGTCGTAGATGGTTTATCTTCTCCATCCAGGAAAACTTTGATCTTTGTATTGTATGTCCTCGAAGAATTGGTCATTAGTCCAACTTTGATTTTTAATGCGGAAAATTCTCCGTTCGTATTGAATACGGCGTAACCGCCGTCATTGGTATTTAGTACAAAACCGCTGTTATAATCGATTCCCCCCATATTGAGCTTTGTCTCGTCTGCTATAACCCTTTTATCTCCAGCATGAACAAGGAATGGAGGGCATAGATCCATGAAGTCGGCATTCCAGTCAGCATTTTCAAATGGATTTTTGATTTGCGCTGTACCCAGGGCCTCATTTTCAGTATACCATACCCCTTCTACGAAGCCATATTTTGCATGCGCCCAGTTGGAGATCCCAAGACGTTCCATTTTAAAAATGGCTGTGCTGGCATAATTTAAAAGAAGCTCATATTCTTTGCTGACGTCATTGGGACTTAGAGGAATCGTCTGGCTTGGTTCGTCCTCGCCGTCCAAATACACTTTTAATATGGTCGTCAATAGACTGCTGTTGTCCACGTGGCCGATTCGGACTTTTAGCTTACTAAATTTTTTCTCCAGATTCAGGTATGCATAGCTGCTCCCGGTTCCGGCGTCTCCGCCGTCTAAACAAAATCCAACGTTATAATTGATTCCGGAGATATTCATAGAACCTTTCCCGTCCCCGATATATGTAATGCCGGCATATCCGCTGTATTTCCAGGGTTGACAGACATCCAGCCAGTTTTTTTCTCGGAACGGCGTCAGACAGATAATTTTCTCTGTGTCCTGATTAAAATCAATGGTTTCAACATAGGGTTCAAACCCGGTTTGCGTGACTAACATAACATAGGCTTCCCGTTTGATTCCTGTGATGTTGTATGTGCCGTCTGCGTTGCTTTTTCCAGTAATGTCCGGCGTATATTTTAAAAGAAAATCTTCCGTATATTCATTTACGACTGCGTCGAGTTCTTTTTGGCGGTAGAGTTTAAAATCGACGCCTCCCATCAATTCTTTTTCCGTGGTTCCAAGTTCTATAAATTTGGAAGTTGTGCCATAGAGACGATACTGCGGGTAATCCAGATGAATATCCACCCATTTTGTTTCATCCGAATCAGAATGGGCCACGTTTATCTGAATGCCGCTTAGTAATTTTCCAAGGCCGTGTATCGCCACTTTTAAATCGTGTCCGATTCTGGCTCCTGTCTCCTGTGTAGCTCGGATTCTTGCGCTTGATTGGATGCGTTTTAGCTCTTCGTCTGTTACGCCAAGTTTGAGATCTACTTTACCGTCGAAATCTGCCTGGGTTGAGCTATAGGCTTCCAGATAACAGTCAGCGGGAATGATTCCAAGGCACATAATGCCTGCCATAGCGCCGACCGCCATTTCTATACCGATTTTGGCCGTTCCTTCCAGAGTTACGATAGGATTTGGTTTTGCATAGTCGTTTTTTGCTTTTCGCTTCTTGGAATAAGATTCCAATACATAACCTTTGCCAAGATTTATTTTTTTGTCGGGTTGGAAGGAACCGGTGTATTTTACATTTCCAATAGCAGAATTATATAAATTGAAGCCTTGCTCCACATAAGTGGAAGATTGAAAACCGAGGGAAAAACTGCCGGTTATGTTTCCGCTGATGTCCATATATAATGCGGCAAATATCAGAGGAGAAGATATTTTTTTAGCGTATTCTCCCATATCGCCTAAGCCGATTACATCTATTTTTGTATTTAGATGGATCCCTACCAGAGCAATCAGAAGTTTATCGCTCATATCGATGCCGCTGACTTTGACCCCCATAACCTTGCATTCATTTTTAAATTCGCCGTTTGCTTTTTTGATTAAATCTGAAAAATCAAATAAATCATTTTGGTAGGATGCGGAAATATTCAAGTTAAGGTTGGTTCCATAGCTTTCGTTATAACGTATTTGCTGTGGAAGCAAATGGTTCCATTCAATCTTGGCGTCTGCTTTTAAATCCTGGATTCCGGCCGAGCCTTTTAAAATAAGTTGGTCTTTGGTGTTCTTTTTTTTGTCTTTGTCATAGAGTATGATATTGTTAAAATCCATGCCAAGAGAGATGCCTCCGTTTGCGATAGATACTTTGGGAGAAAGGTTGACTGAGAGACCTTCCGGGAATATGCTTCGATCATAATAGTCATCCTTTTCAGCGCGCAGTACGTTTCTTTGCGTATACAGATCCGGTGATTGGGCAGGCGTAATGGTAAAGGCTACTGGATCTTCTTCTAAAATTTCAGACATTTCTATACAGCCTTCTTCTCCATAGAGATCCGAAAAGTCCGCTTCCCGGAACGTAATGTTTGTTTTAGATCCGAATGTTTCATAATTGACCACGATACCGGTAAATCCAGTTGGAAGTTTTCGTTCTTCTGCCGCAAATATGACGTCGTCTTTTTTGATTTTTCCGCTTTGCAGATCTTTGACAAATTGTGAATCGGATGACATCGTAATGTCTATGTATGTGCGGGGGATGGCATTGCCATGGATGATTTCTTCTTCGTCCCGGTAATTGATTTCTTCTATGCCGTTCGCAAATTCGTCCGTTTCTGCTTCATTTAATGCAATGGCTTTGTCTGTTATCGTAATTTGTTTCGAGTAACGGACAATCGTTAGGTTTTTTTCGGATGTGATACCGTCCGTTCCCTCTGCCGTTATGGTCAGCGTATGGGTACCGGTTTTTGGCTGAATCGTCAAGGAAAAAAGGTTGTTTGCAGTGAGATTTCCATTGGAGATTTGGCTGTTGGCGCTGTCTTTTAATACATAGGAGAGCGTTTTAAGCGTTGTTTGATGGCAGTCTACTTGTCCGGTAATCGTAAAGGATTCTTCATAACCATAAATGGATTGATACGGCGTTTCATCTCCTGCGGAGGAAAGCGTTTCTATTTCCGGGTTGGTAAATGTAATTTGGATCGATGCGTCTGGATTGGGAACGGGGGTTGGTTCTGGATTGGGCGCAGGCTCGGTGTTTGGATCAAAAACCGATAGGGAACAGGAGTATTGTTTTTTATTACAGATAGCTGTAATTTGAACGGTTCCTATCCTTTGGGCGGTTACCAGTCCGCTGCTGTTTACAGAAGCTATTTGATTGTTGGAAGAAATCCAATTTGGCGAGCCAAAAGGATTGGAAAGGGATAGCTGCAATGTCTTTCCAATGGCAAGACTTGCCGTTGTCTGATTTAATTTTCTGGGTGCAACCGTTATTTTGCATCGGTATGTCTTTTTTCCGGCCTTTGCTTTAATTGTTGCATTGCCGTTTCCTTTTGCTGTCACCTTTCCTTTTTTGGAAACAGCCGCAACTTTTTTGTTGCTGCTAGACCATTTTATATTTCCTTTTTTTCCAGTTAGTTTTAAAGTAAAGCTTTCGTTTTTTTCAAGACCTGCAGAATGGAAGTTTAACTCGGGTTTTGCTTTGACGTTTACTTTGCATACTAATTTCTTTTTTCCGGTTTTTGCAGTGATATTGGTTGTTCCTGCTTTTTTGGCTTTTACGGTTCCTTTGGAGACGGAAGCGACTTTTTGATTGCTGCTAGACCATTTGATGGTTCCGGAAGCATTCTTTACTTTTAATTTGGTTTTTTCACCGACAGATAACGTGATGTTTTTTTTGTTTAACTTAGGCGTCTGGTTTCCAGCCGCTCTGATGGTCATTGGTGAAGCCAGTCCTAAAATCAAGCAAAAGACCAAAAAAAGTGCGATTCCTTTTCTTTCCATAATCATTCTCCCCCTTTTTCAATGTCGTATGGTATTGGATAGTTATATACATTTAATTATATACTATGTGTTGTCCGTGAAACAACAATAAAAACTCACTTTATTTTTTTATATAAAATATGTTACACTCAAGGAAGCGTTGGAAACTATGGATGAGAAAGGAATACAAGATGAGAAGAAGCGATCGGGAAATTACAAATCAAGAGGAAATGATTCAGATAATGGAAAAATGCGAGGTATGCCGTCTGGCTCTGCATGATGACGCATATCCTTATATTCTGCCGTTAAATTTTGGGATGCGGACAGAGGGTGGAACGGTATCTCTATATTTTCATGGTGCAACGGAAGGGAAAAAATACGAATTGATCAAAAAAGATAACCGCGCGTCTTTTGAGATGGACTGTTCCCATCAATTGATTTTAGATGAAGAGGATGGAAACTGTACAATGAATTATGAAAGCGTAATTGGATACGGCAGGATTCGGATCCTGACGGAGCGAGAAAAACAGGATGCTTTGTCCATATTGATGAAGCATTATCATAGCGAGGATTTTTCATATAATCAGGCGGTCGTGCCCCAAACAATGGTATTTCAATTGATAGTAGAGCATATGTCCGGAAAAAAACGAATGAAAAACAGGGAGGCGGATACCTATGAGTCCTAAATCAGAAGAGGGGCGGGAATATTCGACTGAAAAAAACCCGTTGGGAGTTTTGGCGGTCAACCGGCTGTTGTTACAGTTTGCGGTTCCGAGCATTATCGCTATGTTAGTAAGCTCGCTTTATAATATAGTGGACCAGTTTTTTATTGGAAGAAGCGTAGGAGAACTCGGAAATGCGGCTACAAATATTTCGTTTCCATTGTCCATTTCCTGCATTGCAATTGCTCTGTTGTTTGGGATTGGCGGCGCGTCGTCCTTTAATATTCTAATGGGTAAGGGGGAGTCGGAACGTGCCGTTTATTATTTGGGCAATGCGGCCGTTATGCTGTTTGGCTGCGGCTCGGTTCTTTGTCTGATTACGCAGCTTTTTTTAGAACCGTTATTAATGTTTTTTGGTTCTCCAGCCGATGTGTTTTCCTATGCTAAAACTTATACGCGCATCGTATCATTTGGATTTCCATTTTTGATTTTTACGACAGGAGGAGGCCATCTAATCCGTGCGGACGGACGTCCTAAGATCACGATGCTCTGCAATATGGCGGGGGCGATTATCAATACATTTTTGGATGCGCTGTTTGTATTTGTATTTCAATGGGGAATGGCCGGCGCGGCTGCGGCCACGGTAGTGGGACAGGTTCTTTCGGCGGGACTTGCTTTTTGGTATTTATGTCGTTGCAAAACTGTCAGGATACAAAAGCGGCATTTGATTTTAAAGAAAGATACCGTCGTACGGATTATGGCGCTTGGCGCGTCGCCCTGCAGTAATCAATTGGCGATGATGGTTGTCCAAATCGTAATGAATAAATCGTTAAAATATTATGGCGCGCTATCGGCTTATGGGGAAGCAATCCCGATTGCCTGCGCTGGGATTATTACAAAGGTCAATCAGGTGTTTATGTCGTTTATTATAGGGATTTCCCAGGGTTTGCAGCCAATTGTCAGCTTTAACTATGGCGCGCGGCAATATCTGCGTGTAAAATTGGCCTATCGAAGCGCTATGATATGCAGCTTAGATCGGAAGAGCACAC
>CAOJLW010000061.1 GCA_948438565.1 uncultured Lachnospiraceae bacterium
TTATTACCGAGCTAAAACCGGTTTTAACGGAAATCATCCGCCAGGGCATCGAAACCGGAGATATCTCGTTTCCCCATCCTCCCGCTTTGGCTGAAATCGTACTGTTAGTATTGACCGTAAAACTGGACAATACGCTGATTCCATCCACACCGGAAGAAATTGAACAGACGATTTTGGGTCTTATCGCCCTGTTGGAAAAAGGGACGGACAACCCAAAGGGTTCCCTGAACTTTTTAACGCTCCCCCTGCCTTGACGCAACCGCCTTTTGGCGCCTGCCTTCCCGGACACACAGGAAGGCAAACAACGCCAGGCAGATAACGCTAACGCCTGCCCCCGGCAATAACCACGGAGTACGATAGCGCAATGTAATCGTATGCTCACCGCTTATTAGCGGAATTTTGATCAAGCTGTCCATAAAGCTTTTGCTTTCCGTTTTCACTCCATCCACATAAATACTCCACCCCATCTCCTGCGGAATCGAGACAATCAGATCGCCCGGTTTTGTCACCGTAATATGCCCTTCGATTAACGTATCCTGAAAAGAATCCACTTCCATTGTCTGACGGTTGAGTGTTTCATACGCTTGCTTTAGAGCGTCCAGATTTAAGCGGTATGCCTGTATCGAAAAATGGGACACTTCCGACGTATTGGTCACTTCTACGGAATCCCCTGCCTCGCACCAACCCAAATCCAAAAGATATCCATGGTCGCATTTTCCGAATTTCCGTTTTCTTTTGCCATTGACCGCCTGAATATCCTTGACGGAAGCGTCGCTGTAAACTCCGAATAAATACCCCTCCTCAGACACAGTAACCGTTGTGATATCTTCTTCGATTGCCACGGCGTTTTCCAGTGGCGTCAACAGATCTTCTTTTGCGCCCAGACAGCGCGCCAAACGATTTAAGTTGCCCACCGGTTCTTTATCCTGCACATTCCAGTTTGATTCCAAATATGGATCCGCCATAAATCCAAGCGGCAACGAATAGCGATTTTGATAGATATAATTTTGGCCATCTTCCGCTACCAGTTTCCGCAAAGCATTTTCCTCATAGGGATTTGTGGCAATCTGATACTTTACGGACAACATGGCGGAAATCAGAGGCGTTGCGCCGCTGTAACTATAAAAATTCTTGCCGCCCTCCATACCCACCTTCCGGTAAAAACGGCTGACGCCAATATTAGAAAGAGAGGAAAAAATAGTCGACGAATTGTATCCGTAAATCTCCGCATCATTTTTGGTCAGACGCTCCATCCGCTCCACACGGTAAAACATCGGATCCTCGGCCTGCACTTCTTGCAGCAACCCTCGAATCGACTCCCAGTGTTTGGTATATGCGGTTCGGTTTGTCGTAGAAAATCCCGTCACATCAGCATTGATCACAAGCTCTAAAACCGCCAATCCAAGAAACATCCCCCGCGCCAAACGCCGAATCGTCCGCGTGCCCGCAATATGCAAAAACAACAGCGCCGCATATCCAAGCGTCAACGCCCCGGTCACAGCCAGCGACTTTGCAGACACAATGCCGGTATCGACCACAAAAGCGGCGGCGGCCAAAAATGCCAGCGTAACAAGAACGCCAATCCCCAGATGCCAAAACGTATTCCCCCTGCATTCCCGGTACGCCTCATACGCCACTACGACCAGCAGAAAGCTATATAAATATGCCTGTCTGCCCGGAAGTCCAACTGGAAAATGCAGGCCATGCCAGATAAAATCCAACATATTATTCGCAAAACTAAGCCAGAAAAAAACAATCAAAACCGTATATTTTATTTTCTTTCCGCGGGAAATCTTACGATTGCACAGATAGAGGATGAGTAAGAGGATGACAGACACACCGCAGTACAAATTGGGCCAATGGTCGCTTTCCATATGAGGCCGCACCCCCATACAGTGCCTTGCCAACAGCGAAACCAAATCAAAATACCATTCGAGCTGACTGGGAAACGAATTTCCCGAAGAACCGCTGTAACCCAAAACGGCAATTTCCGGCAAAATCAGGATTGCCCCCATCCCTCCGCCCAGCAGCGAATACAGCGCAAACCTGCCCATACTGATCAGCTTTGCCCGGATCCCGCGCACTTCCTCCAACAAGAACGTTAGATAATACAACGTCAGAAAAATACAGAGCATAATCGCAATATAAAAATTGGACAAAACGGCAATCCCCAGGCTCGCGCCATACAACCTGCCGTCTCCAAGCCGTACCAGGCGTTCCAGACCAAGAACAACCACCGGAGCAAGCGCCAGACAGTCCAGCCACATAATATTCCAGCTATAAGCCGCCACGTAGCTGGACAGCGCATAAAACGAAGCAAACGCCACGCCCTCAAAACCCATACCCTCAAAACGGTTGCCCAGATATGCCGCAACAGACAAACCGCACAATCCGACCTTCCATAAAATCAGCATGGACATAAATTCTATCACATGCCCCGACGGACAAAGCGCCACAAGCCAATTGAGCGGACTGGCCAGATAATAGGCGAACAACGCCACAAAATCGGAACCTAGCCCTAATCGGAAAGAATACATCAGACTGCCGCCATGCTTTAATTTATCCATAAATTCCGTAAAAAAAGGCTCATATTGATGATACATATCCACGCGAAGCAGACAATTTTCCCCGAAAGGATATACCCCGTCTTGGATACACATCAGCACAACCGCCAAAAACGGAAGCAAAAAGGCGCATATATACAGTTTCTTTTTTTGCGTAAGCTTAACCATGTCCCATTCCTCTAATCCTGTATATCAAACAACTGATAATATTGCAGTTTTTTATATCGCTCCAGATCTGCGACGCCCTCTACCGCCGCGTCGTTTTGCGCCGCCGATATTACCGGATAGCGATTGGAAAGCTCCTTTAAAAATTTCTGATAGGGCGGAAGCTCTATGCCTGCGGCCTCTAAAACCTCATTGGCCAGATAATTTACGCTCAGATCGTTTTTGGCCGACGACTCCATATCGTAATTTGTCCAGATCAGATACGGAACCTGATAGCGCAGCTTCGTCTGTTCTTCGGTTAATGTTCGGTAATCTATGCCGTTCAATTGTAAAATCGGAGCTGCCACTGCGTCATTGGGCTGGTGATCGCCAAAAAACACCACCATCACCGGCTCTTTTACGTTAGAAAAATACGTGATCAGCGATTCTAACGCCTCGTCTGATTTTTTAATCAGTGACAAATACGTGGACACGGAATCGGACGACACACCCTCCACTGTAATATCCGGCGTAAAATTTTCATACTTGTCGCTATAGGAACCATGGTTCTGCATCGTAACTTGAAAAGCAAACATCGGTCTACCCAATTCTTTTTGCTCATACGTCTCAATGAGTTTATCCACACAGGACTGATCGCTGACAAAGGTTCGGATATATTCCTTGTTGTTATAATCATTGATAAAATACATATGCTCAAAACCGAGCAGCGGATAGATCTGATCGCGCTCCCACCCTTCTGCGCGAAATGGATGCATCGCATACGTCTCGTAGCCTAACTCCTGCAAATAAGACGGCAAAGCTGGAATGGCGCTGTTAATATATTGCTGATACGGAATGCTCCCCTGCGGCAAAAAGGCCATCGTATTTCCTGTCAGAAACTCAAATTCCGTATTGGCTGTATTGCCGCCGCAGACCGATACGTGCAGATACCCGGAGCTGGTGTTTTTCGCTCCTGCCAACAAGCTGTGAAAATAAGGCATATAATCTTTGCTTGCCTGGAATTCTCCTAACACGCTAAGATCCGAAAAAGCTTCGTTCATCACGACAAGGATATTCGGCAGTCCATCCAAATCCACGCTGCTCTTAGCATTCTCTGATTCTTCGGACGAAGCATAAGAGGCGAGTAATTCCTTCGCCTCTTCTTTGTCATATCCATCCGGTTTTTTAATTGAAAGATAGGGCAGCTCCATTACCATGGTCAGAGCAAAGCCATTCACCTGCCACATAAAAACCGGCGTAAACAGTTTATTGTACATACCGTGGCGGTTCTGAAAATCCTCCTGCTGCAGCACACTCCCAACCGCCCCCAAAACTACGCTACAGACAAGGGCAGCCGCCAGGCTGGCATACCATTTCCATTTTTTAAAATCCAACTCCAAAAAGCCTTCCAAACATAATATCAGGATAAAACCCGCCAAAACAGCGGCCACTCTGGGCGTCGGCATAAAATCATAGTGTTCGGCTACGCTTAAAGCCGTGCCGACGGAGAAAATATCCCATGGCGCCAAAGGCAGAGAACGAAACGTATAGACATAATAATTGGCCAGGCCAATGACCATAGCGCAGGCTCCCTGCACCCGAAGCGCCCATTTGATATTCCGAAACAAAAAACACAACAACCATGCCGTTATCTCAAACAAAAGGATATTAAATGCCTGCGGCCAATGACGCACTTCTATCCATCCATTATGCGTGTAAGCTTCCAGCAGATAAAAATGCAGGATTGGAAACAGGGCCGCCCCACAGACAGCGGCCTGTTTTTTTAGTTTGAACTTCTTGATTTTTTCTGTTAGCATTTTGGTTTACTTTTTCACCTTCACTGCCTTTGTCTTGCTCCATGGTCCATAGGACTTCTTGCCGGAAACCGACTCCTTTTGGAACATACGCACCTGGATATAATACTGGCTGCCTTTTTTTAATTTTTTGATGGTACAGGTCGTTTCCGACGTTTCCTGACGCCTGGAACCGGACATATTTTTCTGTTTAGAATATCGAAGCTGATAACCGCTCGCTATTTTGCTGTTTTTTATCTTAACTTTGATGGCTTTAGACGAACTGTTCTTGGCGGAGGCGATGGTCGCTTTCTTGGGTTTTATCTTTGCCCAATGCGCATAGTAAGTCTGCGCCGCAGTAATGACCGTATCTTGATTGATACGGCTGCCGCCGGATTTTTTCGTATACCAGCCAAGGAAAGCATATCCCTTCCGCTTCGGATTGACCAGTTTACCAACTTTTGCGCCATACAGCGCCGCCTTTGCCATAGACTTTGTGCTTTTCTTATTGATATAACCGCCGTTTGCATGGAACGTCACCTGATATTCTGGCGTTAACACCTGTTCGGAAATCGCGCTGTCCACATAACCGTTTGCCACGGCAATCGCACGTATCCTGGTCGTACCAAAAAGCGCGACAGGCGCCGTATATTTCTCCGCCCTTGTCGACGCCACAGACGGATTGCTGCCGTCTGTCGTATAATAGATAGCGCCGCCCGACGGAGCAGCTAAAACGGCCTGGCTTCCAGATAAAATAATTTGCGGCGCAGTCAAAGACGCCGTCGGTATATACAAGGTTCCGATTTCTTTATGCGTAGCCCCGGAATCATAGACCAGATCCGGTAAATATCCGTTCCACATCAGCTCCGGTATATGCGACTCGCTTCCCTCACCGATTAAAAACTGCTGGCTGCTCCTGTTAAAATAGTCATAACACATCCCCTGGCCAAATTGCGCCGCAATATCTTCGGGCAGATCATTCCAGGTCAGATCGGTATTATACCATGTATGGTTTAAACGAATGATATTCCACTCGTGATCCCGGCTGGTGACTACCGCACAGTCAATACCGGCAGCGTTCATCAGCATTTGCATTGCCTGAGAATACCCGGCGCATACGGTGCTGTCCGTGCAAAATACGCTGTATGCCACCTGATTATACGGATTTTGACCGGGATTGTCATAATTGGGATCATAGATTACTTTCTCACAGATCAAATCATGCGCCAGCTTTTCCTTGTTCAAATCATCCGGCTGCGCCATAATCTGCGGCATCCAACTGTCGATTACCGCCTGCATCTGCCCCGTTGCCATACGTCTGGCCGTCCCGTTGGCAAAAGCCGGAAACACCGTCAGGGCAAGCGATCCGCCTGTGCCAAGCATAGAGTAATAATAACCCGAGTCCAAAAAATAATATTGAGGATTGGAAAACTTAAACATCAGCAGGACGTTTTTCGCCATCATATTGGACATTCCAACATACATGACAGTTTTCGTCGGATACGCAATCCCCTGGCTGTCTTGTTTTGCCGGAACAGATTCCGTACTGGTCAAATATCCCAGGCACATTTCATCTAAGGTATCCCAGAGCTCCTGCGCTGCTTTTGGCAGCTGGTTATAATAATAATTGGTCGAATATTTATCCCAATCGTGTTTATAGACTGCGGAACCCTTCCGCGACGCATCCGTCTCGCCTTCATACGGCTCCGATATGGATCCGTGGGGAACCTCCTGTCCCGCCGGATACTCTAAACCGCCCGCCGGACGTTCAAAGACGAGTTCCTCCGTCTCCGAAACAGCCGTCTGATCCATCGGCAGGCCGGTTGCGGCAATTCCCTCCGGCAAGCTCCCCAACAATAATGCCATAGCTACGAAAAATGCCAGAATTTGTTTTCGCATATTTTTTACCCTCTTTCTTTTATTTTTTAATTTTTATTCTGCTTGTTTTACTCCATGCGCCGTAAGATATTTTTCCGCTTACGGATTCCTTTTGGTACATACGTACCTGCACATAATATGTTTTACCCTTCTTCAGACCGCCAATCCGCTTGGCCGGCAAATCCGTTTTCACTGTCTTGGCAGATTGCATGGAAGCCTTGCGCGCATAACGGATTTGATATCCGCTTGCCGTCTTGTTTGCCTTAATACGCACCGCCAATTTCCCAGAAGCCTCATTTTTCAAAGAAGCAATGGATGCTTTCTTGGGTTTTATCTTGGCCCAATGCGCATAATAGATCGTATCTTCTAATAATTTTACGGTATCGTTCGCTGTAATTTGCGTTCCGCCGCTTTTTTTCGTATACCAGCCTAAAAAAGCATACCCCTTCCGCTTTGCCCACGGCAATTTGCCATAGAAACCGTCATAACCGACCCGCTTCTCCTGAAACTTCACGGTTTTCTTACCAATATAGCCGCCATTTGCATCCAGCCGAATCGTACTGCCAATGCTCTCCCATTTGGCATAAAGCGTGAAATTGCCCGACACCTGATTGGCAAAATTATACGCCCTGCTAAAATCCGGAGTCGTATACCAGCCGATAAACCGATATCCTTCCCGCACTGGCGCTTGAGGCACGCTGACTGTTTCGCCGCTTACAATCGTCTGCGGCAATATCGCGCTGCCCTGATTGGATTCAAAGAGTACCGTATATGCTTCTTTTGGCGCCGGTAAAGGTTCCGACGGCTGTTCCGGGTCTTTGTCGGGATCTTTGTCCGGCTCTTGATCCGGGTCTTTGTCGGGATCTTGATCTGGCTCTTTCTCCCATTTGGCGTAAAGCGTTACGTCCTCTGTTACCAGTGTGGCAAAATCATATGCCTCCATACAGTCCCGATCGAGATACCATCCGATAAATCGGCTGCCTTCTAAAACCGGGTCGGCAGGCCTGCCTACACTTTTCTTTTCTTCGATTTTTTGAGGTTCCACAAGGCTGCCCCCGTTGGATTCAAACGATACCGTATAGTAACGGCCTCCCGGCTGATATACGGCCGAAGCCGTATCACTGTCCCAATAGCCATCCTGCGCCGCTATCGCCTGCACCTGCGTGCCTGACTCCACGGTAAACGCCCCGATATATTTCATCGATTTATCGGCAGCTACAGCCGGCTCTCTGCCGTCTAACGTATAATAAATATCCGCCCCCGACGCCTGGCTGATTGATACCAAACCGTTCTCCATGGAAATCACCGGCAACGCCGCCTGTTCCGTGGGTTCATACACGGTGCCGACACGATTCTGCTCGGCGCCGGAATCCTTGGTCAAAGCCGGCAAATACGGTTCCCAAAGATCAATCACCACGTGATTTTCCCCTTCTGTCCCGGTGTCCTTTTCCAGCTCCAACAGCTTTTGGGTACTGCGGTTAAAATACGTATAAAAATAACTCGATCCGTTATCGTCGTCATCCCAGGTCAAATCCGTATGGTACCAGGTATCTTTAATCCGAATCAAATTCCATTGATGCATTGCGCTGGTAACGGCTACACAGTCAACGCCCGTTGCATTCATCACCAGCTCCATTGCCTGGGCATATCCCGCACAAACTGTCGTGCCGTCTACCAACGCACTATAAGCCGTCTGATTATATAAAACATTCTCTTCATTAAAATCATACCGAACCTGCATACAAATCCAGTCGTGAGCCGCCTTTTCTTTCGACCATTCCGTCCTTTCCCGACTGACAACCGCTATACATTCTTTTGCTTTTTCAAAAAATTCTTTTGTGGCTTCTAAGCGTTTTTGCCCGTCGGCAAATTCAGGAAAGCACATGAAAGAAACCTTGCCCGAGGTCTGCGACCCTTCCCCAAACCAATATCCCGGCTGGTAAAAATAATACTGCGGATTGGAATACAAAAACATACGCACGATCTCTTCCGCCGCGCTTCGACTTAACCCGCGATAGGAGACGAAATCAGACATATAAAACGGCGCATCTCCGCCAAACTTCTCTTCCACAATCTGCTTTTCCTGCGTAAGATAGCTAATTCCAAGCAAACTCAAATCGTCCCAAAACTTTTGCCCCGTCTGATCAAGCTGATTATAAAAAAGCCGGGATCCGTATTGCTCCCACTCGGAAACATCCACATCCCCCACTTCTTCCGGCAAAAAATCCTGCATCTGCACTCCAGTTGCATCCACCGCCTCCGGAAATTCCAACACAGTCATTGGCGCCAAACCGCATCGTTCCTCGTACGCTGCGGCCGACGCCGGCTCTTTTGCATACGCGAAACCATCCAGACCGCAAAGCAGCATCGCTATTGCCAATCCGATTGCCATTATTCTTTTCATCATATCATCCCCCATTTTGTGTAATATCACTATTGTACTATATCGGCAGAAAAAAAGAAATCTTTTATTCTGCCAAACTATCCTGGATCCGGATATCCGAATTTTCCTCTAGCATCTGCAAAACCGCGCCTTTTGCCAATTCCTGGGAAAAATCCCCGGATATGCGCAGCTGCAGCGTCCTCTCGTCCGCTCCTTTTGATCCGACGTCCACATCCGCCTGCAATCCCGCAAGGATCGCCGCGTCTAAACAAGACGCCAGCCGCTGGGCGTTTGGCGGCGTAGAAACCTCCAAAACAACCGCTCCCCGGCCCTTTGGCAAGCCGTTAAGCTTGTCGGTTCGATCGGCCATCTCGGCATATTGATAGGTTCTGCTAATTTCCATCAATTTTCGAAAAAACGCCTGACACTCGGGCAAATACTCTTGTCGCACCCCTTGTGATCTGGCATCTAAAATTTCCTGTTCCCGACCCGGGACATAAACCGCCCCGCCTGTCCGTTTTTTTTCTGCGGCCACCTGGCCTGACAAATCCATCCGTTTTAAAAACAACTCCTTCAACTGTACATCCAACCGATCAATCTCTTGCCGGATATCGCAAAGCTCCATACCCCGTCTCCTTTCTCTCACTGCCATAGCCGCCCGGTCATTTTATAAATGATATTTGCTTTGAACGAAATCAAAATCTCCCTGAAACTGTTCCGCCAACATCCCGACCTCCCTGGCCGCCAGGACATTGTCCTCCCGATCGTCTAAAAACAGGCACTCCTGCGGCTCCAATTGATATTTGTCCAACAGATAACGGTATATCCGGATATCCGGCTTAACGATATGGACATCGGAGGATACGACAATTCCGTCAAACTCCTGTAAACGCGCAAATCTTGGAAAATATTCATAAAAATCCACGTTGGCATTGGAAAGCACATAGAGCCGGTATCCTTTTTGTCTGGCGAACATACAAAAATCCTTCGCTCCCGGCAACGGCTGCATACAGATCGCCCAA
This sequence comes from uncultured Lachnospiraceae bacterium, assembly GCA_948438565.1. Classification (GTDB taxonomy): domain Bacteria; phylum Bacillota; class Clostridia; order Lachnospirales; family Lachnospiraceae; genus Roseburia_B. The sequence continues at coordinate 9,785 of CAOJLW010000061.1, forward strand.
CCATACACACATTGTTTTAGCGCCGGATGCATATGGTCTGGCACGCGCGCGCGAACACTCTCGTATTTTTCATCGTCCGTCATATTCCCCAAATCCCCCTGGATCCATTCCGGCCCTTCAAACAGTTCCCGGCGTATTACCGTCTTTTCCTCTTCCGTTTGACAGAATAAATCCAGAGAAACCTGCGGATTGTAGTCCAACAATACGTTTCCCATGTCAAATATTATATTTTTTATCATAACGCTCCTCGAATGCTGTGTATGTTCTCTGATGTAAACTGTGTCTATTATACGTGATCCTGGGTTATTCTGCAAGATGCGGTTTTACTAGGAACAGATTTCATACACTCTGCCAAAAGATTAGATATTCACGTCAGCGACTAACAACCGCTCATCTATTATAACACTTATGATTGCCGTATCCCAAACCATATGCTATAATTGCATACTAGAAAGATAAAAGACCATATACCCCTAGGAGAATGAATGTGTTATTAAAATATATTGTAAAAAATTATAAGTCTATTGCTCATCCGATAGAATATAGTATGTTTCCTACGGCAGACAATCTTGACAGCAAATACCTATGTTCACTCCGTACCGTTCAAGGAGACTGGAAAATATTACGTCGTGGCGCCCTATTGGGGCCAAACGCGTCTGGTAAATCGAATTTTATTCGTTCTTTAGACTTTGCGCGTAACTATATTGTAGAAGCACAAAAAAATGGAAACAAAACTGGCATCACACAATTCAAAGGTGAATTTTC
>CAOJLW010000062.1 GCA_948438565.1 uncultured Lachnospiraceae bacterium
TAAAGAAGTTAGGTGTGGAAGAAGAAAAGGCATGGATATGTGCCAATATGCGGAATGGAAACTGGTATTGCGGTGGATATTTCGTATTACAGACTGCATTTAACAACAAGAAACTCCGTGAACTTGGATATCCAACATTCACAGAGTTTTATCTGAAAGTATGTGAAAACTAAGGAACCGCCGTATACGGAACCGTACGTACGGTGGTGTGGGAGGTCGGTAGATAAAATAATTATCTACCTCCTACCCGATTTTGTAGGAAAGACATGGCTGCTGTGAAGTGATAGCGTCTGACTTTCCTATGAAACAAAAACCATCCGGAAGGATACCCTGAATTGTTTAAAAAAAGTTCATAAAACAGGGTATTGTATTCTATTTTTTATTAGACTATAATAAGCAAATAACGATCGAATTTCATAGAAAAGAGGTATCATTATGGGAAAAAAATTTACATCGATACTGGCGCTTTTGCTTTGTATGGGTTTGCTGCTGATGGGTTGCCAGGGCGCTAAAGATACGGTAACAGAGGCAGTTTCCACGCAGCAGGATGATCAGGAGAATAAATCAGAAGTAAGGTCGGCGTTTAAACAGGAGGATATCGCTCCGACGGAAGCGGTCGAAGAAGAGACGGAACAGACGCCGGAAACCGAAACGGAAATCGAGACAGAAACTGAAACGGAAATTGAGACGGAAACAGAGCTTGAGACAGAAACGGAGATAGAGATGGAAACCGAAACGGAGACGGAGACCGAAAACATAGACGGTATCGTAGCGTCTGAAGATACGTTTGATTATGTGGCGCTGGGCAATTCGGTGACCTGTAATGAAATCGAACCCGGCCTGTGGTGGGGCAATTGGGGGATGGCGGCTTCATCGGAAAGCAAAGATTATGTTCATTTGGTTTCCGCCTGGCTGGGCGGGCAGTCGGCGAGGCCGGTGACGACGACGGTGCTGGATTTGAAAAAATGGGAAGTGGCTCAGGTTAGGGATTCTCTGCTGCCGGATTATGAACAATATTTTAATGAGCATACGGATCTGGTTACCATACAGACTGGAGAAAATATAACGTCATTTAAAGAGACCCTGGGTGCAGATTATGCCAATCTAGTCAAGCGTATTAAGGAAAAAGCGCCCAATGCACAGGTTTTGATGTTGGGCGAGACGCTTTGGCCTTCTGAGGACATTGAATCGGCTAAACGCGCTGCTTGCAGCGCATATGGCGTCACGTTTGTAGAAATGACAGATTTTTTAAATGGTTATGAGGGGTTGTATAAATCAGCGCTTGGAGTAGAAGTATCCGGTGCGGATGGCGGCAGGTATGCGATTCAAAACGAAGTGGTGGCCGCGCATCCCAATGACGAAGGGATGGCCTGTATTGCCCAAAGAGTCATAGACCAGATCACCATCCGCTAAACAGATGACAAAAGCAAATAAAAATGGAGGTTACAATGTTAGAACAATCTTACTATGACAAGGCGGATGAAATTATCAGCCAGCATGGGACTGAGCAGAGATTTTTAATCCCGATTATCCAGGATATTCAAAGCTATTACCGGTATTTGCCGCCGGATTTGTTAAGCTATGTTGCCAAATGTCTGGGGATCAATGAAGCAAAGGCATATAGCGTAGCGACGTTTTATGAAAATTTTTCTTTTGAAGCAAAAGGGAAATATGTCATTCGCGTATGTGACGGTACGGCTTGCCATGTGCGTAAATCGACCGCTATTTTAGATCAGATTTATAAGGAGACCGGTTTGGGCAAAGGCAAGCATACGACGGACGATATGCTGTTTACGTTAGAAACCGTATCTTGTTTGGGCGCGTGCGGCCTGGCGCCTGTTTTGACAGTCAATGATGTGGTGCACGCCGCAATGACGCCGGATAAAGTGCATGAATTATTTGAAGAATTGAAAGGTGCAGAGGGACAATGAACATACAAAATAGAAAGGCTTTGACAGAAAAGCGGATACAAGCAAAAGAGGCAATGAAACGGCCGTCACACCGTATTTTAGTCTGTGCCGGTACAGGCTGTCTGGCAGGCGGTTCAGCTAAGATTTATGATAAATTCCTGGAACTGGCAGCCAAGGAAGAAGGAGTGGAGGTAGAATTTGGCGCGGAGATTGCCCATACGGGCATAAAACGCAGCGGATGCCATGGATTTTGTGAAATGGGTCCTTTGGTTCGGATTGAGCCGAGCAATTTTCTCTATATCAAAGTCAAAGAGGAGGATTGCTCGGAGATTTTTGAGGAGTCGATCCGCAATGACCGTCCGGTAGAGCGTCTGCTTTATGAAGCGGACGGCGTAAAATACGAGACGCAGGAGAAGATTCCGTTTTATGCGAAACAGACGCGTCTGGTGTTAAAAAACTGCGGCCACATCGATGCGGAAAATATGGACGAGTATCTTGCGGTAGGCGGATATACGGCGTTAGAAAAAGTATTGTTTGAAATGACGCCAGAAGAAGTGGTCGATGAAATCTCGGAGGCCAATTTAAGAGGGCGCGGCGGCGGCGGCTTTCAGACCGGATACAAATGGAAACAGGTGGCGCGCCAAAAGGAAACGGAGCGTTATGTGGTCTGTAACGGGGACGAAGGCGATCCGGGAGCGTTTATGGATCGCAGCGTAATGGAAGGCGATCCCCATAAGATGCTGGAAGGCATGATGATCGCTGGTTATGCAGTTGGGGCAAAAGACGGCTATATCTATGTGCGTGCGGAATATCCGTTGGCGATTAACCGTTTGAAGCTTGCGATTGCACAGGCGGAGGAAGCCGGACTGTTAGGCGAAAATATTTTAGGCACGGGATTTGATTTCCGGATACATATTAACCGTGGAGCGGGAGCATTTGTCTGCGGGGAAGGCAGCGCTTTGACCGCTTCGATAGAAGGCGAGCGCGGGATGCCCAGGACGAAACCGCCCAGGACTGTAGAACAGGGATTGTTTGCAAAACCGACCGTTTTAAATAATGTAGAAACTTACGCTAACGTGCCGATGATTATCAACGAAGGCGCGGCCTGGTACCGTTCAATTGGGACGGAAGGGAGTCCGGGGACAAAAGCCTTTGCATTGACCGGCAGCGTAAAGAATACCGGTCTGATTGAAGTGCCGATGGGCACGACGCTCCGTAAGATTGTATATGATATCGGCGGAGGGGTGAAAAATGACGTCCCGTTTAAAGCAGTGCAGATTGGAGGGCCATCCGGCGGCTGTCTGGTAACCAGCAACTTAGAAGTCTGCTTGGATTTTGACTCCTTAAAAAAATTAAATGCCATGATTGGTTCCGGCGGTCTGGTTGTTATGGATCAAAATACCTGTATGGTGGAAGTGGCTCGTTTCTTTATGAATTTTACACAAAATGAAAGCTGCGGGAAATGCGTTCCCTGCCGCGAAGGGACGAAACGTATGCTGGATATTTTAGAGGATATTGTGGCTGGCAAAGGGACGATGGAATCGCTTAAGACCTTGGAGGAATTGGGGGAAGCCATTACCAATACGGCGCTTTGCGGTCTTGGAAAAAGCGCGGCGTTGCCGGTTTTATCCACACTCAGGAACTTTAGGGAAGAATATTTGGAGCATGTACAGGAAAAATGCTGTAAGACGGGCAATTGTCAGGCATTACAGCAGTATAAGATTCGGCCCGACTTGTGTAAAGGCTGTTCCAAGTGCGCCAGAAACTGTCCAGTGCATGCAATCGACGGCAAAGTTAAAGAACCTTTTGTAATAAATCAGGAAATCTGTATCAAGTGCGGAGCCTGTCTGGAGAATTGTCCGTTTGGCGCCGTTGTGAAGGAAAGTTAGGAGGAGTAGGACATGGATTATATTACAATAGATTCTAAAAAAGTACCGATCGAAGGGGAGAAGAACGTCTTGTCCTTGATCCGCAAAGCCGGTATTGATTTGCCGACGTTTTGTTACCATTCGGAGTTGTCAATCTATGGAGCCTGCCGTATGTGTGTGGTGGAAGATGACCGTGGCAGGATTTTTGCATCCTGTTCTGAGCAGCCCAGACCCGGAATGGTGATTTATACCAATACAAAACGGATTCAAAGCTACCGCAAACTGATTATTGAATTGCTGCTGGCGTCGCATGACAGAGATTGTACGGTCTGCCATAAAAACGGTATGTGCGAGTTACAGTCGTTGGCGTACCGGGTGGGCGTGCATGATGTACGTTTTCCGAATACCAGAGAAGAGAAACCGATTGATATGTGCTCTCCAAGCATTGTCCTTGACCCCAATAAATGTATTCTGTGCGGCGATTGCGTTCGCACTTGTGATGAAATTCAGGGAGTTGGCGCGATTGATTTTGCATTCCGGGGATCTAAGACGCAGGTGATTCCGGCATTTCATAAAAAACTGAGCGAAACGGAATGTGTAGGCTGCGGACAGTGCGCGGCAGTCTGTCCGACTTCGGCAATTTCCATTCGTTCTAACGTGACCGTGGTGTGGGACGCCATTGCAGATAAGAATGTCCGCGTGATAGCGCAGGTGGCTCCGTCCGTTCGGATTGCAGTCGGCGATCATTTCCAGATTCCAAAAGGAAAGAATTCTTTTGGCAAGCTGGTGGAAGCGTTGCGCATTATGGGTTTTGACGAGATATATGATACGAATTTTGCGGCGGATTTGACCGTGATGGAAGAGGCGGCGGAATTTGTAGAGCGTCTCAAACAAGGGGATCATCTTCCGCTGTTTACTTCCTGCTGTCCAGGCTGGGTCAAATACTGTGAGAATAAATATCCGGAATTTGCCGGCAATCTCTCAACCTGCCGTTCTCCGCAGGGGATGTTCTCCGCAGTATTGAAAGAATATTATCGGGAACAGGATGAAAAAGAAGGCAAAAAAACAATCGTGGTTTCCATTATGCCCTGTACGGCCAAGAAAGGGGAAATCCTGCGGAAAGACAACTATACGGACGGCAAGCAGGATACCGATTTTGTGCTGACGACGACGGAAGTGATCCGTATGATCAAGCAGATGGGGATCCAGTTTGATAAAATCCGGGGAGAATCCGCAGATATGCCGTTTTCCTTAGCTTCCGGCGGCGGCGCAATCTTTGGCGTGACTGGAGGCGTGACCGAGGCCGTGCTTCGTAGGCTGTCTCCCCAGAAAGATTACGGAACGTTGCGTGAAATCAGCTTTTCCGGCGTCCGTGGAGAGGACGGAGTCAAGGAAACGGAGATCGACTTTGAGGGTAAAAAGGTTCGGATAGCCGTTGTCAATGGTCTGGCGAATGCAGGAAGGCTGTTAGAACGCATTCAGGCAGGCGAAGCAGCGTATGATTTTGTAGAAGTGATGGCTTGTAAAAGAGGATGCATTATGGGAGGCGGCCAACCCGGACCGGCGGGCCCCAGGACGAAAAAACGGCGTATGGAAGGCATCTATAAAGTGGATATGGGCTGCAATATTAAGTCGGCGGATGAAAATCCGGCGATCCAGGCGTTGTACCAGGGTTTCCTCAAAGGAAAGGAACATAAGCTGTTACATAGGAATTTAGGCTATTGACTTTTCAATCATGTGTGCTAGAATATTTTTTAGTGTGAGTGTTGAGAAAAGGAAGGTTTTCTGATATGAGAAGGCAGGTTTTATCATTATTGGTGGAAAATAACCCAGGTGTTACCAGTCATATTTCCGGCCTGTTCAGCAGGCGGGGGTACAATATCGACAGTTTTTCTTCCGGCGTGACTGCGGATCCAAAGTATACGCGTATTACGATTGTCGCAAGCGGGGACGAGCAGATTTTAGAGCAGATTGAAAAGCAGCTTTCAAAACTCGAAGATGTTTTGGATATCAAGAAATTAGAACAGGGTTCATCGGTTACCCGGGAGCTGATTTTGGTTAAGATTCGGGCGAAGGATACGGATCGGCAGGCGATTTTAAATGTAACGGAGATTTATCATGGCAAGATTGTGGATGTGACGCACGATTCTATGGTGATTGAATTGACCGGCCATCAGGACAAGCTGGACGCATTTTTGGATTTATTGCAGGGGTATGAAATTCTGGAACTGGCCAGGACTGGCGTGACCGGCCTGACAAGGGGTTGTTCCGATGTAATATATTTAGATTAACGATAAATGAGGAGGAAATGAGTATCATGGCAGCAAAGATTTTTTATCAGGAAGATTGTAATTTATCATTGTTAGAGGGAAAGACGATTGCGATTATCGGCTATGGCAGCCAGGGACATGCGCACGCTTTGAATTTAAAGGAGTCCGGATGCCACGTCATCATTGGTCTCTATGAAGGCAGCAAATCCTGGGACAAAGCGGTAAAACAGGGTTTTGAAGTATTGACAGCGGCGGAGGCAGCCAAGAAGGCCGACATCATCATGATCTTAATCAATGATGAAAAACAGGCCGATCTGTATAAGAATGATATTGAGCCGAATTTAGAGGAAGGCAATATGCTGATGTTTGCCCATGGCTTTAATATTCATTTTGGATGCATTGTGCCGCCTGCAAATGTAGACGTTACGATGATTGCGCCAAAAGGACCGGGGCATACGGTTCGTTCCGAATATCAGGAAGGCAAAGGCGTTCCGTGTCTGATTGCGGTAGAACAGGATGCAACGGGCAAGGCGCAGGATTTAGCTTTGGCCTATGCGCTTGGCATCGGCGGCGCAAGGGCAGGCGTTCTTGAGACAACGTTCCGGACCGAGACCGAGACCGATTTATTTGGCGAGCAGGCAGTGCTCTGCGGCGGCGTCTGCGCGTTGATGCAGGCAGGCTTTGAGACGTTGGTAGAAGCTGGATATGATGCGCGGAATGCGTATTTTGAATGTATTCATGAGATGAAATTGATTGTGGATTTGATTTATCAGTCCGGTTTTGCCGGTATGCGCTATTCGATTTCCAATACGGCGGAGTACGGCGATTATATTACAGGGCCGAAGGTAATTACAGAAGAGACCAAAAAGACGATGAAAAAGATTTTATCCGATATTCAGGACGGTTCTTTTGCCAAAGAGTTCCTGTTGGATATGTCTCCGGCCGGAAAACAAGTGCATTTTAAGGCTATGCGTAAGCTGGCGGCAGAGCATCCGGCGGAAGCAATCGGCAAAGAAATCCGTAAGCTGTATAGCTGGAATAATGAAGAAGATAAGCTGATCAATAACTAAGCTTTAGTCTGTATAAAATCCCACAAAAGGCAGACGCCGATTGTGGGATTTTTTCTGATGAAATAAAAACCCTCCGGGTGCGCGTAATAGGAAAATGGCTGCTGACGCGCCAGGGTTGCTTAGGGACGGGGGACATGATGGTTATAAAAACGGATAAATTCGTCTAACGGTTTGGTCGGGTTTGCCTGTTCCCGGTAGACAAAGCCGACTTTTCGTTTTTGGATAGGGATTTCCAGAGGGATTTCGATTAAGGAGCCGTCTGCAAGCTCTTCTGTTACAAAATTTCGGATCACGCAGGCAACGCCGACGCTGATTTTGGCAAAAGCAATTAAAAGATCCATATCGGAAATATCAATGGAATCCTGCACGAAGATACGGTGAGCCTGTAGGTAATCGTCAATATATTGCCGGGTCATATTATTTTTGTTCAGCAGCATCAGCGTGGAATTTTTTAAAATCTGGCGTCTGGTTACGCCGCGGGTTTTTAGGTTGCGCAGATAATCTTTGGTAGCGACGAAAATATCTTCGATTTCTTCGAGAAAATCAAAATGGAAATGCCGCAGGGTTTCCGGTTTGCCGACTAAGCCGATGTCAATTTTTTGTTCTTCCAAAAGCTTTAACGTCTCGTTGGTAGACTGACAATGGATGGAGATGCTGATATGGGGATGGAGGCGGATAAATTCTTTTAGATAGGGGAGCAGCAGATGCTTGCACAGCGTAGAGCTGACCCCGATATTTAAGTGACCGACGCCAAGCTCTATGGAACGGTGCAGCTTTTCTTCTCCAAGGGAGAGCGTTTCAAAGGCGTTTTTGACATAGGAATAGAGCAGGCTGCCTTCTTCTGTCAGCGTGACGCCTCTTGAGCTTCTGGCAAACAGCTTACAGCCGATATTTTCTTCCAATTTTTGGATCGACTTGCTGATGGCTGGCTGACTGATGTAGAGTTCCCGGGCGGCTTTGGAAATATTGCCGGTATTGGCTACGGTAAAAAAAATACGATATGCGGACAGGTTTTGAATCATGGCCATTTCTCCTTTGGTTGTTATGGATATTTTACCATAACTTATTTTTATGGTAAATATATTTAATATGTATTTGTATTATATTGAAGGGTATGCTACAATCCATATATCACGCAAGACACTCACACTGTGGATAGAAACGTAGTATGGAAATAGGAGGTATGTTATATGGGAATGACAATGACCCAGAAAATTTTAGCCGCTCATGCAGGCCTGGAATCCGTACAGGCCGGGCAGTTGATTGAGGCTGATTTGGATCTTGTGCTTGGAAATGATATTACATCGCCGGTGGCCATTCACGAGATGGAAAAGATGAAAACAAAAGGCGTATTTGATAAAGAAAAAATCGCGCTGGTTTTGGATCACTTTGTACCCAATAAAGATATCAAGTCCGCACAGCATTGTAAATGCGTCCGTGAATTTGCCTGCAAGCATGAAATCACCAATTATTTTGACGTTGGAGAAATGGGGATTGAGCACGCATTGCTGCCGGAGCAGGGTCTGACTGTGGCAGGAGACGTGATTATTGGCGCGGATTCCCATACCTGTACCTATGGGGCGCTGGGGGCGTTTTCTACCGGGGTTGGCAGTACGGATATGGCGGCTGGTATGGCGACCGGAAAAGCGTGGTTTAAGGTTCCTTCGGCAATCCGGTTTATTCTGACCGGAAAACCCGCCCAGTGGGTCAGCGGAAAAGATATTATCCTGCATATTATCGGTATGATTGGCGTGGACGGGGCGTTGTATCAGTCCATGGAATTTACCGGAGACGGTATCCGCTGCCTTTCAATGGACGACCGTTTTACAATTGCAAATATGGCGATTGAGGGCGGCGGCAAGAACGGGATTTTTCCGGTGGATGCGGTATGCGAAGCATACTTAAAAGAACATTCTATGCGTTCTTATCAGATATATGAGGCGGATGACGACGCCGTATACGAACAGGAATATACGATTGATTTAAGCGCTTTAAAGCCGACTGTAGCGTTTCCGCATTTGCCTGAAAATACAAAGCTGATAGATGAGGTGGGCGATATAGCGATTGACCAGGCAGTGATTGGTTCCTGTACCAACGGACGCTTAGATGATTTGCGGATTGCGGCCGAGGTTTTAAAGGGCAAAAAAGTGGCAAAGGGAGTACGCACGATTATTATCCCGGCGACCCAAAAGATTTATTTAGACGCTATGGAAGAAGGACTTTTAAAGGTGTTTATTGAAGCCGGGGCAATTGTCAGCACGCCGACCTGCGGGCCATGTCTGGGCGGCTATATGGGTATTTTGGCAGAAAAAGAGCGTTGTATTTCTACAACAAACCGTAACTTTGTGGGACGTATGGGTCATGTGGATTCAGAGATTTACCTGGCAAGCCCTGCGGTTGCGGCGGCAAGCGCCATAGCCGGCAGGATTGTAAGTCCGGATGAAGTGATGGGATCATAAGGAGGGTGGACGAATGAAAGCAGCGTGTGGAACAGTATTTAAATATGGCGACAATGTCGATACCGATGTGATTATTCCGGCAAGATATTTAAATTCTTCCGATCCAAAAGAGCTGGCACTGCATTGTATGGAAGATATTGACCGGGAGTTTGTTGAAAAGGTAAAAGCCGGGGATATTATTGTCGCGACCAAAAATTTTGGCTGCGGATCATCCAGGGAGCATGCGCCGATTGCAATCAAAGCCGCAGGCGTAAGCTGCGTGATTGCCGAGACATTTGCCAGGATTTTCTATCGGAATGCAATTAATATCGGCTTGCCGATTGTAGAATGTGCGCAGGCGGCCAAAGAAATTGTTGCCGGAGATGAAGTAGAGGTGGATTTTGATACGGGCGTGATTACGGACAAGACAAAAGGAACGCAGTATCAGGGGCAGGCATTCCCGGAATTTATGCAAAAAATAATCGATTGTGGGGGATTGATCCCATATATTAATCAAAAATAAGAATAAAATGGAAAGATTTGCCGTATAAGTTTTAAGCGGCAAGTCTTTTTTTATTACAATAATATTAATTTTGGCATCTTCTTGTCCACTTTTTACTAAAATAGAGTATAATAAAGGGAAAAGCATAAAAAGGAGTGAAACTATGGTTCGCAGAAAAAGAAGGCCGGGAATTTTACGCAGCTCTTTACTGCTTGCTTTGGGGACGGTTTTGTGTCTGGTGATTGGAGTGTATGTGTATTTTGGCATCTATTTCCGATCGCATTTCTTTTATCAGACCAGCATTGAAGATGTAGATGTCAGCGGGATGTCTGCAGGAGAAGCAGCAGAAGAAGTGCGCGCAGAGGTACGTGATTATCTGCTGGTCATGTATGACAGGAACGGCAATAAATACCAGATTCTGGGCGATGATATTAATTATGATTACCAGCCTTTGGGAGAAGAGGA
>CAOJLW010000063.1 GCA_948438565.1 uncultured Lachnospiraceae bacterium
GGTTTAAAAAAGTTTTTTTTCCATTTTTCCGGAAGCTTATTCAACTGTTCCGCGCTATAAACCCCCGCCAATGCCTGTTTGAGCACTTTTGTTGAAATATCCGTCGCCAAAATTCTCTTATCCCATTTTTCTTTTTCCATACTGAAAAAATCATTCAAAACCATGGCGATCATATAGGGTTCTTCACCCGTAGAAGCCGCGCCGCACCAGATACGCAAATCCCTCCTGACGCTTTCCTTGGTCTTTAACCAGGGCAGAACCTCTTTCCGAAAAAATTCAAAATGTTCAAACTCCCTCATAAAATATGTATGGTTGGTTGTCAAAAGATTCACCAGCATCTTTTCTAACGTGCCGGTTTTGTCAGCTTCCAGGGCATTAATATAATCCGTACAGGTACTATAACCGCTGGAACGCAGATAGTTCTCAAGACGGCCATTGATAATGACCTTCTTCTGGCTCATATCTATGCCATAATTCTGCTTCATCAACACGGAAATCCTCATAAACTCTTTATCCGTTATCAACTTTGATTCCTCCAGTCATCCTTATGAAATTTACCGTCAGCATAATTGACGCGATATCTTACAGCATATTTCAAAAATAGCAGGATTTAATTTTATGCCTGCATCCGCCTGCATCCTGTCAAGGGCTTCCTCCCGGCTGCATCCCTCCTCTTCGGTCAACATACCGTACCGCTCCATGATCGCTACAATCTGCGCCGACAATGGAATCTGATCTTCGACCAGTCCGTCTGGATAGCCGCTCCCATTCCAGTTCTCATGGTGATGCCGTATAATATCGACTGATGTGCTGATAAAATCATTGTAATCATTATTGACATAAAAGGCGCTTAAAAACTTCGCCCCGATATCCGTATGCGTTTGCATAATGGCAGCTTCTTCTTTGGTCAGCTGCGTCCTCTTTTTTAAAATCTCCATTGGAATGCCGATATTCCCAATGTCGCACAAAGGCGCCGCCAGTTCAATCGTATCTACAAACATATCCGAAATTTTATCTTCAAACATAGGGGAAAGCTGCATCCCCTGCGCTAAAATCCGGCAGTTTTTCTTGAGGCGTTCCACATGCTCTTTTTGGTAATCAGAATTCTGCGCCACAACATCGGCCAACGTATACAGGATATGCTTTTTCTCCTGTTCCATCTGCTTTAACTGCTCATCCACAGAAATCTGCAAGCGTCTGTTCATCTCCATCAGTTCCTGCTTGGCTTCATGCAGACGAAGATGGACGCCGACACGAGCTTCAATCACTTTTGGAACAAAAGGCTTTGTAATATAATCCTCCCCGCCATAGGAAAGGCCGTCTACTATATCCTGAGGGTTATCAAACGCTGAAATAAAAACAATCGGAATGTTTTTTGTCTCTTCATTCCCCTTTAAGATTTTGCATAATTCATAACCATCCATCCCCGGCATGGAAATATCGGTTAAAACCAACTGCGGGGTATGCTCTTTCATGAGCTCCAAAGCCGTTTCGCCGCTGTCCGCCAAAATCGGAAAACAACCCATATTGATAATAATATCTTCTAAGATAAGCCTGTTTGTCTCTATATCATCTACGATCAGGACTTTATCCTTGCCTTCATATTGATCCTCGCTTAGCATTTCTACACCTCTCCCTAATTATAACAGTTGGTTCAATGCTTCAAATTCTTTTGTGATCCTGTCATAGTTCTCTTTTTGGATGGCCATCTTTAGTTTTAAAACCACGCGGCTTATCTCACGCGGAGCCCCTTCCGTCAACTGTTTTACTGTATCCATAAACATTTCCGCCTTTTCCCAATTCTCCATTTCCACACACAGAATCAGCTTTGACAATGTCTTTTTCAGGCTTTCCTGATTTTCTGGCGTACCAAATTTTCTGATATCTTCTACGGAGTCCTCCTCCGAAAAAAGCATCGTAACGGCCGTCGATTCTTCCAGCGGCGGCTGCATATCCTGATCCTCTTCGCTTAAACCCACCCAAATGGAAAACGAAAAGGTACTCCCCCGATTCTTCTCGCTTGAGACTTCAATCCTGCCGCCCATCAATTCCACTAACTGCTTGCAGATATTTAACCCCAAGCCTGTGCCGCCATACCTTCTGGAAATCGATGCGTCCACTTGCGAAAAACTCTGGAACAGCTTTTCTTTGTCTGCGCCGTCTATCCCGATTCCAGTATCCTTTACCATAAAAAACAATTCCATCTTGCCAGTGACTTGAGCCGTCCTGACAGCCTCAACGGTAATCTTACCGACTGCGGTAAACTTTAATGCATTGGACAAAAGATTATTGAGAATCTGCACGATGCGCAATTCATCTCCGATAATATATTCCGGTATCTGGGGCGATACCGTCATAAAAAAATCCAACCCTTTTTCCGTAATTTTATTTAAATGGTGCGATTTCACATAATCCAGCATATTTCGAAAATGGAACCTTCGCGGCTCCAAAGTAAATTTGCCTGCTTCCAGCTTCGAAAAATCCAAAATATTATTGATTATCTTATTCATATCATCGCAGCAGCGTTCAATCAGACGCAGCGATTTTACGGTACGTTCTTCTAACTTTTCATCCAAAAGCTCCCTGACGTTGCCAAGCACGCCGTTGACCGGCGTACGCAGTTCATGCGTCACATTTGCGACAAATTCGGATTTCACTTTTGCCGCCTGCCTAGCCTCTTGCCTGACCTGTTCGATTTCACGGCTTAAAAATTCCTTTTCCAGAATATCATTTGCCATGCATATGTACATCCCGACAGCCGCATCACTGCTTACAATCTTGGCTTCTACCGGAAAACACGTAAGATTCTTACGGTATGCCACAAAATTTTGCAGTTCATGCCCGAAAGGATGGCCTCCGGTAAAACCTCCCGGAGAATCTTTAAACAAATCGGGGAACACCATACTGATATGACGTCCGCACAAATCGTCGCTTCCATATTCCAGCTTTTCCGCTGCAACGGCATTGACATAGGAAATGACCCCCGTTTGATCAAATATAATAATCATTTCTAACGCGTCTTCAATTGGAAAGATATGGCTACTGCTCTGTCCCAGAACACCCTCCAGCCCAAAATTCAAAAAAAGCAGCAAAAAAATTTATACACTTCTTTGCTGCCAGCTATCTGTTTCACTTATCATGAAAATCAAACAAATCACTTTCTTCCACAATTTTGTAGAAATCATCTTTTGCAAGCCTAAAGCATTCCAATACATCCGGAGAAAACTGTCCGCATTCTCCGTTCATAATCATATTAAATGCTACATCATGCGTAAAGGAACTTTTATATACCCTAGGACTTATCAATGCGTCATATACATCCGCAATGGCAACAATCTGTGCACCGATTGGAATTTCATCTCCGACCAGATGATCCGGATATCCTCGGCCATCCCACCGCTCATGATGATGGCGGCAAATTTCATAACAATAACGGTCGAACTCACTCGTCTGGCTTCTATAAAACCTTTGTAATACGTCACATCCAATCGTTGTATGCGACTTCATGATTTCATATTCTTCATTTGTCAAAGATCCCGGCTTTAATAAAATAGCATCCGGAATCCCTATCTTGCCTATATCATGCAGCACGGACGCTCTGGCAATCTGATCTGCCTGCGACTCCGTCAGGCCATATTGTGGAAAATGTTCCAAAAGATAACCCAGCATAATTTTGGTAAAAATCTTAATCCGCTTGGTATGCTCTCCGGTTTCAGCGCTTCTGGATTCCACTACGGAGCTTAATGCATCGATCATAAACTCGTTGTTCTCATTAATCTCTTTCTGCTGCGCTAAAATAGCTTCTTCCTGCTCTTTTAAGCGTATCTCCATATTATGCTTATTCTGATACAGCTCAATAATATTTTTGCATCTTTTTTTGACAATATATGGATAAAACGGTTTATGTATCACGTCTGCCACTCCGTAGGAGTACGCTCTGTCCTCACTGTTATCAATCGTCTCACTCGTAATCAAGATAACAGGAATCTTGTCAATCAAACCTTGTTTGGACATATATTCCAAAACCTTAAACCCATCCATAACCGGCATAATAATATCCAGTAAAATCAACACAATATTATGATTGTCCTCAATAGCGGCAACTGCCTCCTGGCCGTTCCCCGCTTCAATCTTTTCGTAGGTATCATCGAACATCCCATCCAAGATTAAACGATTTAGTTCTTCATCATCAACAATCAATATCTGTTGCTTATCCATACTACCCCTCTTTATATCATATCTCATTGTAACTTAAAGCATTCTACTCAAATAAGATAACACTTTTACGTCAAAATGTCAAATTATTTCTAACCCCACATACCGTCCATGGAATCAAAAAGCCGGGCAAATTCTATGTCCGGCTTTTGGTTGAAACAAAGGCTTTCATGCCGTCAAATGCATCCCTAAAAACTCTAATCTAAACTGATGCTGTTAGCGCCCAGCGATGTATTTCCAAAATCTGGCTCAATACCGATTCCGGAAGATGCATATTCTTCACGAAGCTCAAATTTTGCAACCAGATTCTTAAGCATTTCCGCCTGGCTTGAAAGCTGCTGGCTGGCAGCCGCGCTTTCCACTGCCGTAGCTGAATTGGTCTGTACAACGCTCGAAATCTGATCGACGCCAAGCGTTACCTGTTCGATTGCGCCTGCCTGCTCCTCTGCCGCATCCGCAATTTTATTGACGGCGCTGGCAGCCGCACGCACTTGTTCGACAACCGTTACCAAAGACTGCGCCGTAGAATCTGCAATCTGCGTACCACGCGCCACAGCTTTGATGGAACTTTCGATCAGCTCTGCAGTATCCTTAGAAGCGGCTGAGCTCTTGCTTGCCAGATTGCGCACTTCATCTGCAACTACGGCAAACCCTTTACCTGCAATGCCTGCACGCGACGCTTCTACAGCCGCATTCAATGCCAGTATATTGGTCTGGAATGCAATATCTTCAATTGTTTTAATAATCTTTCCAATCTCGCTGGACTTACGGGTAATTTCTTCCATTGCCGTCATCATGTCATGCATCTGCTCATTGCATTTTTCCATTTCATCACCGGCCGTACTGGACTGATCCCTGGCTTCCAACGCATTTTCCGCCGTATCTTTCACCTGACGGGAAATCCCTGCAATGGTAGCCGCCAGCTCTTCTACGGAAGCCGCCTGCTCCGTAGCGCCCTGAGAAAGCGCCTGAGCGCCAATCGAAACCTGACTGGAACCGGAAGCAACCTGATCTGCGCTTAAGTTAATCTGACCTAATGTGATGCTTAAATCACGGTTGAGTTTACGTATGGATAACAGCAGGTTCTGACAACTCCCGACATAGCTTTCCTCTGCTTGCGTACGTACGTCAAAATTGCCGTTGGCCATCTCCTCCAACAGACGGGAAGCGTCATGAATGACATCTTTTAAAATAACAGCCATATTGCGGAACGCATTGGCAAGGCTTCCCAATTCGTCTTTCGAATGGTAAGCCACGTTGACCTCAAAATCACCGTTTACAATCTTTTCAGCGGAAACCTCCAATTCACGAAGCGGCCGTCTGATGGATCTGGTCAGGTAAGTCGAAAGCAGAAGCGTGATCACCAATGCGCCGCCCGCCATGCCTAATTGTGCAAAAACTAACAATTCCTGCATAGAAGTCGTCTCTTGATAGTCTCTTTCCGCATCTTTTTCCGCCGAACTGCTAATCTCAATCAAAGTATTAACGGCCTCTTCCACCAGAGGCTGATACTCATTCAAAAGCGCCGTCCTCGCCTGTTCCATATCCGTTTCCGCCAATGCGATCACGTTCTCCTGCAGCTCGACTGCGCTTAGGATATCCTCAGAAAACGAATCCAGTAAAGCAGCGTCGCCCTGGAAATGTTCAAACAGCCATGTTGCATTTTCTTCCAGCAAACTCAATTCTTTCTTCATATCGCTTAAGTAAGCGTCGCTTTTTGCATCATCGGTTTCAATCGTTATAAAGGTCAAATCCTTTACAATAATCTGCAATCCACGGCGCATATTCATTACTTTGCTGGTAATTTGATACCCAACGTTATAAAATTCTGAATATTTTTCCGCATTTTGCCTCAGACCTGTAATTGCCACCGCCACCGTCGCACAGAACAGCAGAATGATAAGCATGAAGGTTACCAGCAATTTCGTCCCAATTCTTAAATTTTTCATTTTTATCCCCCTATATTCGTTTTTACGACAAATTGATACCTAATATTATAGTCGATTTTTGTCTGTCTGTCTACTCTTATTCCATAAATCCATGGATTGGAAAAAACTGGCTTGCTTATTTTCTTATAAACTGGAGCTTTTATTGACGCCATAAAATCCAGTAAAATAGGAAAACAAAAGGAGGTTTTATGAAATATGGAAAAAAAGACCAAAAAAATAGTAATTGCAGCTCTCATGACCGCCTTTACCTGTGTCGCAACCATGATCCTGAAATGGCCGACTCCAACCTTTGGATATATTCATATCGGTGATGGAATGGTCCTTTTATGCGGGATCATATTGGGACCCACTATCGGCGCAGGCGCGGCAGGCATCGGCTCTATGTTATCGGATATCTTCTCTGGTTATGTCGCCTGGGCGCCGGCCACACTGATCATTAAAGCTCTTACTGCATGGATTGCCGGACTGTTGTTCCACAAGCTCAAAAGCCGCTTTTCATCTGACAGGATCCGCAAAATATGCGTTATTACCAGTGGATTTGTCGGTGAAGCCGTCATGGTCATCGGTTATTTCCTCTATGAAACAGGAATGGCAGCTTTTGCTTCCGGCGGTTTTAGCAAAGCCGCCCTTGCCGCAGGCGCCCTATCCTCGACTGCCGGAATCCCGTTTAATGTGGTTCAAGGCATAACTGGCATAGTTATGTGTCTGTTTTTGCTGCCTATCCTGCTTCAGATCCCCGCTATACGGGCATGGGTTTTTGATTAATTCAATCCAAGCTTATAGACCGTTGTCGTCCGATAAACGTCTCCCACTTTTAACAAGGGAGACGTAAATGCTGGAATATTGATAGCATTTGGGAAATACTGGGATTCGAGACAGAAGGCATAACGTTTTCCATAAGCCGCTCCTCCCTTTCCCTTATGCTCGTCGATATAATTGCCTACATATAATTGTATGCCCGGGCAATCCGTATATGCATACAGATGGATTCCGGTTTCTTCACAGACGGCCTCCGCAGCAAGTCCAAGTTCTCCGCCGTTGTCCAAAACAAAATTATGATCATACCCTCCGGTATAACGAAGCTGATCGCAATCGGCTTCCATATCCTGGTCAAACGCCTTAAATTCCCGAAAATCAAACGGCGTCCCCTCAACCGGCACAATCTCCCCCGTCGGTATGGAGCCTGTCGGGGCCATAGCGGTAAACGCATCGGCATAGATCTTTAACTTCTGTTCTCCGATATAGCCGCCGTCATGCCCGGCAAGGTTAAAATAACTGTGATTCGTAAAATTAGCGATCGTATCTTTATCCGTTACCGCTTCATACGCAATTTGAACCGCGTCCTCGTCCGTAAGCGTAAAGGCGACTTTTACCGTCATGTTGCCAGGAAAACCCTGTTCCAAATCCGCACTGAAAAATTTAAGAACCACGCAGTTGCCTTCTTCGTCCACACGATCCACATCCCAAATCCTGTGGCTGACGCCATTGCTGCCGCTATGTAAATTATTATCGCCATTATTGGCTTCCAGATTATATTCTACGCCGTCAATCGTGCATCTTGCATTGGCAATACGGTTTGCGCACCTCCCTACGGTCGCCCCAAAATAAATCGTATGGTGCGTCAGGTAGGAAACCGGTTCGTCATAACCCAAGACCACGTCGCGTAGAACCCCATGCCGATCCCGGAAGATAAAAGACACAATCGTCGCCCCCAACGTAGAGATTTTTAACTGTGTGCCGTTTGCATTTGTGAGCGTAAACAATTCCACATCATTTCCACGCCCGTCTGTTCCAAAATTTTCCCTTAACATCAATACCTGTCTCCTTTCTATGTTTGTGCCGGCAGTATAACCAAAACCGGATCTTAAAGCAATGGCAACCCCTGCTCCAACACCTCTTCTACAACCTCCAAAAGCTCTGGAAGGCTATGGATCAAGGGCGTCCTGCAACGAATTTTGCCAAAACCGTACGCGGCATGGATAAATTCCACGCCCGCCTGCATACTCGCATCATAATCCCCTTGAATATCACCCACATACACTGCCTGTTTTAATTGATTGCGGCTGACAACCAGAGCGATATTTTCGGCCTTGCCCTGTTTGTTATTGCCAAAGCATTCCATATCCTGAAAATATTTTTCAAATCCATAATAATCCAAAAACGCCTCAATATATCCGCTTTGGCAATTGCTGACGATATAAAGCGGATACCGTTTGGAAAGGGCGCGCAGCGTCTCTTCTAGTCCCGGATACAAATCCCCTCCGTATTGCCTTAAATAAGCGTTTTCGCGTTCACAACAGAGTTTTACCAGCGCATTGGCTTCCTGCGCGCTAAGCATTGGAAACATCATACCGGCAATTTCCGTCATCGTATGACCCATTACAGCCTGAACGTCTTTTGTCGTAATCCGGCGCAGGCCGCCCGCCTCCTCTTGCACCGCCATATCCCAGGATTTGGCTACGTTTTCCGAAGAGTCCCAAAGCGTCCCGTCCATATCAAAAATAATCCCTTGTTTTGCCATAGCTCTTATCACGCCTCTTCAATCGCTTTCCCAATATCGGTGCGCATATATTTATTTTCAAAAAAAATCCATTCGCAGGCCGCATACGCATTGGCGCGCGCTTCTTTTAAATCCGCGCCTTTTGCCGTAATCCCAAGCACGCGCCCGCCGTTTGTCACAATGGTCCCGTCCTCGTTTTTCCTGGTTCCGGCATGGAAGCAATAATAGCCTTCTTTTCCTGCAAAATGCTCCTCGCCTGTAATCGCAAACCCTTTTTCATAAGACACCGGATAACCATCGGACGCCAGCACGACGCAGACAGCCGCATTATCCTCAAATTCCAGCGTCAATTGATCCAACGTGCCGTCCACACAGGCTTCCATCACATCCAGAATATCGTTTTTCATCCTTGGCAGCACCACCTGCGCTTCCGGATCGCCAAATCTGGCGTTAAATTCCAACACCTTGGGACCGTCCTCCGTCAACATCAGGCCAAAGAAAATCACGCCTTTATATTCCCGCCCTTCCGCCGCCATAGCGTCCACCGTCTTTTGATAAATATGCTCCTGGCAAAATGCGTCCACTTCCTTCGTATAGAACGGACTGGGCGAAAACGTCCCCATTCCTCCGGTATTTAAACCCAAGTCTCCGTCTTTTGCCCGTTTGTGATCCTGGGCTGAGGACATAATCCGAATCGTTTTTCCGTCTACAAAGGATAAAACGGACACCTCCCGCCCCGTCATAAATTCTTCGATTACCATATGGTTCCCGGCGGATCCAAATTTTTTATCCTGCATAATTTCTTTGACGCCCGCCTTTGCCTCTTCCAGGGTATTG
The DNA here is from genome assembly GCA_948438565.1 of uncultured Lachnospiraceae bacterium. Lineage (GTDB taxonomy): Bacteria > Bacillota > Clostridia > Lachnospirales > Lachnospiraceae > Roseburia_B. Next base: position 9,502 of record CAOJLW010000063.1, read on the forward strand.
CAGATTAGCACGCCTTTCCCCAGAGCCAGTCCGTCTGCCTTCAAGACAATTGGCATCCTGGCCGTTTCCAGGTACAACAACGCTTCCTGCGGATCGTCAAATGTCTCATAGGCGGCTGTCGGAATCCCATATTTTTTCATTAAATCCTTGGAAAAGGCCTTCGATCCTTCCAGAATAGCCGCATTTTTCCTCGGTCCAAATACGTTTAACCCGGCCTCTTCAAATACGTCCACAATCCCGGCGGCCAAAGGATCGTCCATACCGATAATGGTCAAATCAACCGCATGGCTTTTGGCAAATTCCGCCAGCTTCTCAAATTCCATTGCGCCAATCGGCACGCACTCCGCAATTTTTTCAATACCGGCATTCCCCGGCGCACAGTAAATTTTATCGGCGCGGCTGCTTTTTGCCACACATTCCGCAATCGCGTGTTCCCGGCCGCCGCCTCCCACAATCAATACCTTCATATTCTGCTCCTTTCGCCAGCCTTTAGGCTTTTGTAATCCATGTTTTATGATCCTTGACCTGTACGCGTCCGTTTGCAATCAGATCGATTGCATATGGCAATATCCGCCACTCCGCTTCCTCCATAACCCTGCGCTGTAACTGCTCTGGCGTATCCCCTTCCAAAACCTCCACTGCTTTCTGCAACAGAATCGGCCCGGTATCCATGCCTTCATCCACAAAATGCACCGTCGCGCCGGTTACCTTCACGCCGCGGCTTAACACGGCTTCGTGTACCTTGAGTCCATAATATCCAACGCCGCAAAAAGACGGGATCAGTGACGGATGAATATTGATCATGCGATTTGGGTATGCCGCGATCATTTCCGGCGGGATCATAACTAAAAAACCCGCCAGCACGATCAAATCCACCTGAAAGGCGTTTACTTTTTCCAGAAAATCCTGGTTAAACGCATCTCTGCTCTCATAATCCTTTGGAGAAATACAAAGCGTTTCTATCCCTTTTTTTGCCGCCCGTTCCAGCGCATACGCATTTTTGTTATTGCTGACG
>CAOJLW010000064.1 GCA_948438565.1 uncultured Lachnospiraceae bacterium
AATGCTAAGGTGATTACCGTAACCGACAGCGTTCATTCTCCGATGAATTTGTATTCCTCCTGCAACTTGATCGCAAAAAGCGATATGGCGTCGATTGTGGATTCCCTGGTGGCGCCTCTGAGCGTGCTCAACGCCCTGATTGTGGCGTTGTGTATGAAAAAACAGGCTGAGGTGGCAGGGACGCTTGAGATGCTGGAAAAAATTTGGGGAGAATATCAGGTATACGAAAATGATGAGATTGATCGCGTGGACGACGCTATCAAAATACGATATGCCGGGATCGGAGAACAAAGGTGAAAAAAGTGATTGTAATCGGCGGAGGGCCGGCCGGGATGTTTGCTGCGCTTGCAGCGGCGGAGAGAGGTCATGCCGTGATACTGTTGGAAAAAAACGAAAAATTGGGCAAGAAATTGTTTATTACCGGAAAAGGCAGATGCAATCTGACCAATGCGGGGGATATGGACGCATTGTTTGCCAATGTGGCGACAAATCGTAAATTTTTATACAGTGCGTTTTATGCATATGATAATTTCCGGGTGATCGATTTTTTTGAAAAATATGGAGTTTTGACAAAAACCGAGCGGGGAAATCGCGTATTTCCTGTTTCCGATCATTCCTCGGACGTCATTGCGGCGTTAAGAAAGGCTTTGATGCAGGCGGGCGTGCAAATACGTCTGCATACAAAAGCGGCCGGATTGCTGACGGAAGATAGCCGGATTCAGGGGGTTTTGTTGGAAGATGGCGAGAGGCTTTTAGGAGACGCTGTGGTAGTGGCGACGGGAGGGTGTTCCTATCAGAGCACAGGGTCTACCGGAGACGGTTATCTCTTTGCCCAAAAATGCGGACATACGATTGTCAGACTGCGGCCAGCCCTGGTTCCATTTACGGCCAAAGAATCCTATGTGACGGATATGCAGGGCCTGACATTAAAAAATGTACGGGTAACGGTTTTGAAAGGAAAAAAAGTTTTATTTGAAGATTTTGGCGAAATGCTGTTTACGCATTTTGGCGTTAGCGGGCCTTTATGCCTAAGCGCCAGCAGCGCGGCCGGCGATCTGGATTTTGGGCGGGAAGGTTTGGAGATGCGTATTGATTTAAAGCCGGCGTTAAGCGAAGAACAGCTGGACAAACGCTTGGTGCGCGATTTTTTAAACAACCAAAACAAGCAGTTTAAAAATGCCGTTCACGGTTTGCTGCCGGCTAAAATGCTGCCGGTAATCATTGCCCTTTCCGAAATTGATCCGGAAAAAAAAGTCCATGCCGTCACCAGGGAAGAGCGAGGCAGGCTGGGAGCATTGTTAAAAGCGTTTCCTGTGACGTTAACCGGATTGCGGGGATTTGAGGAAGCGGTAATTACCAGGGGTGGGGTTTCCGTCAAAGAAGTCAATCCGTCTACGATGGAATCCAGACTGGTTTCGGGACTTTATTTTTCTGGAGAGGTTCTGGATTTGGATGCCATGACCGGCGGGTTTAATTTGCAGATTGCCTGGTCTACCGGGTATTTGGCAGGAAATAGTATTGGATAAAAGGAGCGGTGCAGCAAGATGAATATTGCGATTGACGGGCCGGCCGGAGCGGGTAAAAGCACGATTGCCAAACGGCTGGCAAAGGATATGGGTTATATTTATGTGGATACAGGGGCAATGTACCGGGCGATGGCGCTTGCGGCAATCAGGCTTGGCCTCGATCCGGCCGATGAAGAAAAGATTTCTGCGGCAGGTGGAAAAGCGGATATTTCAATCCGTTACCAGGATGGCGAGCAGCAGGTGGTATTAGACGGCGAAAATGTCAACGGTCATATCCGCAGTGAGGAAGTTGGCAATATGGCCTCCGCCATTAGCGTCTATCCTCAGATCCGCCAGAAGCTGGTGGCTTTGCAGCAGCGGCTGGCAGCCAGTGCGGATGTGGTTATGGATGGCAGGGACATTGGAACCTGCGTATTGCCGGAAGCGGAAGTCAAGGTGTATCTGACTGCCAGTCCGCAGGCCAGGGCAGCGCGCCGTTATCAGGAGATTGCGGCAAAGGGGCGGGTCTGTGATCTTGCGGATATTCAAAAGGATATTGAAGAGCGGGATTACCGGGATATGCATCGGGACGCATCTCCGCTTAGGCAGGCGAAAGACGCCGTTTATATCGACTCTTCGGATATGGGCATCGAAGAAGTGGTGGATGCAATTCGGCAAATTTGTAAGGGGCGGCAGTGATATGAAGGTGATTTTAGCAAAAAGCGCAGGGTTTTGCTTTGGCGTCAAACGTGCGGTGGACAAGGCCTATGAGGAAGCCAGAAAGAGAGAGGCGCCTGTCTATACCTTTGGTCCGATTATCCATAATGAGGCTGTGGTGGATGATCTGGAAAAAAAAGGAGTACACGCCGTTTTAAGTCTCGAGGAATTAAAACGCCTCCCTAAGGGAGTGATGGTCATCCGTTCCCATGGGATTGCAAAAAGCGTCTATCGGCAGATTGAAAAAGAAGGTTTTTCAATCGTAGACGCTACCTGTCCGTTTGTCCTAAAAATTCATCGTATTGTGGAAGAATATGGAAAACAAGGCTATCATATTGTGATTATTGGCAATGACGTCCATCCGGAGGTGGAAGGGATCAAGGGATGGTCGCCTCCGGATCATACTACCGTTTTGCAGACGCGCCAAGAGGCGCAAAATTTTACGCTTAAAATTGGTAAAAAAGTGTGTATTGTTTCACAAACGACATTTAATTACAACAAATTTCAAGAATTAGTTGAAATTATCGAGAAAAAAGGGTATGATATAATTGTTTTAAATACCATCTGCAATGCGACGGAGGAAAGGCAAAAAGAAGCGGCCGAGATAGCGGCAAAAGTAGACGCTATGATCGTAATCGGCGGCAGTCATAGCTCCAACACACAGAAGTTATTTGAAATATGCAAAAAAGAATGTGAAAATACTTACTATATACAGACACTAGATGACTTGGACGTCAGGCAGTTTTGGTCCATTGATAACGTAGGTATTACCGCAGGGGCCTCGACCCCAAACAAAATTATTGAGGAGGTTCAAAAAGAATGTCAGAAGTAAATGAATTTGAACAAATGCTGGAAGATTCAATTAAAACAATAAGGAATGGAGAGGTAGTCGAAGGCACAGTTATCGATGTGAAGCCTGATGAAATCGTCTTAAATATTGGATATAAGTCTGATGGCATTATAACGCGCAATGAATATACCAATGAGCCGAATGTCGATTTATCCGCTGTGGTATCGGTTGGCGATACGATGGAAGCAAAAGTTGTGAAGGTAAACGACGGCGAAGGCCAGGTGCTCCTTTCTTATAAGCGTCTTGCAGCAGAAAAAGGCAACAAAAAATTGGAGGAGGCATTTGAAAACCAGACTGTATTGACAGCAAAAGTTGTGCAGGTATTGGGCGGCGGTTTAAGCGTTATTATTGACGAGACGAGAGTATTTATCCCGGCCAGCCTGGTATCGGATACATATGAAAAAGATTTAAACAAATATAAAGATCAGGAAATTGAGTTCGTTATTACTGAATTTAATCCGCGCCGCAGGAGGATTATCGGTGACAGGAAACAGCTTTTGGTTGCGCGCAAGGAAGAGCTGCAAAAGGAATTATTTGCACGTATTCAAGTGGGCGATGTGATCGAAGGGGTTGTAAAGAATGTAACCGACTTTGGCGCATTTATAGATTTGGGCGGTGCAGACGGTCTGCTCCATATTTCAGAAATGTCCTGGGGCAGGGTGGAAAGTCCTAAGAAAGCTTTTAAAGTAGGCGAGACCGTTAAAGTTTTCATTAAAGACATCAATGGCACCAAGATTGCATTGAGCAAAAAGTTCCCGGAAGATAATCCATGGAATGACGCTTCGATCAAATTTGCGCCTGGGACTATTTTAAAGGGCAGAGTAGCGCGTATGACAGATTTTGGCGCATTTGTAGAATTGGCGCCGGGCGTAGACGCATTGCTCCATGTTTCTCAAATTGCAAGGGAGCATATTGAAAAACCGTCGGACGTACTGTCCGTAGGCCAGGAAATCGAAGCGCAGATTGTAGATTTCAATGAAGAAGAAAAGAAAATCAGCTTGAGTATCAAGGCGCTTTTGAATGCAGAGCCGGAAGAAGAGTCCGCTTCTGTGCAGGCGGATGAAGTATCTGAGGACGCAGCGCTTCAAGCAGAAGAAGCGTAGATCATATGCTGGGCGATTACGGTAAATTCAAACAAAGCATTTATGGTTTGACGCAGATTGATTTAAACTCTTATCGAGAGAAGCAGATGCGTAGAAGGATTGATACTTTGATTACTTCTAATAAAGCAATGTCTTATGAAGCATATGTCAAATTGATTCAAGAGGATAGTAAGAAGCTGGAACAGTTTATTAACTTCCTGACCATCAATGTTTCGGAATTTTACCGGAATCCGGAGCAGTGGAAGCGTTTGGATCATGAGATTATTCCAAGGCTGATCCGCACATTTGGTAAAAATTTAAAGGTTTGGAGTGCAGCTTGTTCAACTGGAAACGAGCCATATTCCTTAGTGATGGCGTTATCAAGGTTTATGCCCTTAAATCGGATCAACGTGATTGCGACAGATATTGACAGACAAGTATTAGACGCTGCCCGTTTGGGTTGTTATGATGAAAAAAGCATTGCGGGCGTTCCGGAGGATTTGAAACGGAGATATTTTCGTAAGGTGGGGAAATCCTATCAGATTTCTAAAGACATCAAAGCGCGTGTTTGTTTTCAACAGCACAATCTGCTATTGGATACCTATCCTTCCGGCTGTCATTTGATTGTATGCAGGAATGTATTGATTTACTTTACGGAAGAGGCCAGGGATGAAGTTTATCAGAAATTTCATCAGGCTCTTTTTCGGAATGGTATTTTGTTTATTGGCAGTACTGAACAGATGATGAATTATAAAGAATTGCATTATCAGAAAGCTGGCCCATATTTTTTTTCAAAAGAATAGGGTATATATCGTTGGCATTGGCCGTTTGTTAGCATCGGCCAATGCCAATTTTATGTTTTTGATTGGATTTAGAGACGTCCCTTCCATAAATTGTATTGATCTGTAAAAGCTCGGAGGAGGTGTGTGGCGTATTGATTTCGGGCATGGGAATCAGACAAAAAATTCTCTTTTAGTTCAAAATAGGATATGGTTTTCTTTTCGCCCGGATAAAAACACGGGGAAAACAGGATTTCGCCCTGCGGCAGGAATTGGCCGTTCCGCTTTGTATAGCAGGTAGAGGCGGTGGCTTTTTTCCGATGTTTGCGATCGACAAAAGAAGCAACGCTCTTGTGGACGGCCATATCTTCATCCGGTAAATAATAATAATCTTGATAATTCTCGTAATAGAATCGCAGAGCGCTGCATAAAACCTTAATAAGCAGATAGGCAGTCGCATCCTGACATTTTAATCTGACAGGCCCGTTTTGGCGCAGCGCATCTGCTGGAAAAGGCATAGGCGGCTGTAGCGCGATCAAAAGTTCCGGAACATCGACGTTAGAGCCATAAGGGCGGCTGTGGGTTAGGGAAACATGGCGTACATTTGCCGGCTCTGCAAAAAAATCCCGGTATGACAACAATGCCAACAGCTTTATCATGCCCAAAAGATCCTCGTAGTTGTGTAAAAGCAGCAGTTCTTCCAATTTGGGATCCGGATTTTTTTCATATTCAAAAAAGAGGGGGATGAGCTCGCCTCCGGTATAGGCGTCCTCCCGGGTGATATTAAGGAAATGTTCGAAAGACTTTTGTTTTTTATCCGGCAATTGAAAAAAATGCGACAGTTTTGCGGCAGTTTGGTACAGATCCAGACAGTGGAACGTATCTTTATGCTCCGGGAAGCCGCAAGCGGTTTCCCGGGCCTTGAGAAACGGGAAGTCAAACCTTTGACCGTTGAACGTAATGATGGCGGAGGCGGGGTTCAGTGTTTGATAAAAGCTTTGGATGATTTGGGGTTCGTCCTGCCGCTTTTGGGCCAGGAACTGCTCGAACTGTAACGTATCCCCTTGGCGCTTGGCAAGGCCAATCAAATAAATACTGGCTTTTTTTGGAGATAATCCGGTGGTTTCGATATCCAATAAGGCATCTCCATCGGAAAAATAGCGTCGGATATAGATGTCGTCAGGCAGAGGGATGGTTTTGTGAAAAATTTTCATATAAAGTCTCCTTAAAAATCGGCTGCATCTGCGCAGCGCAAACAATGATTAAATGCTCATTATAGCATTAAAGTCTTGTATCGTATATAAAAAAGTACAAAATTAATCTACAATTGGCGACAAAATGTGCTATAATTGAAGCAAAATGATTTTTATATCAAAGTGGCATATAGAAATCGAACAAATATTTAAGAAAGTGGGGCACAAAAAATGGCTTTAATGACATTTAAAGGCGGCGTCCATCCATATGATGGCAAGGGTTTATCGAAAGATAAGCCAATCAGAGAACTATTACCCAAAGGTGAGCTGGTGTATCCCTTGTCGCAGCATATCGGGGCGCCGGCCAACCCAATTGTAGCGGTTGGCGATACGGTCTTAAGGGGCCAGAAGATTGCCGAAGCGGGCGGTTTTGTCTCCGCGCCAATCTATGCTTCCGTTTCCGGGACGGTTAAAAAGATTGAGCCGCGCCGTGTGGCAGTCGGAGATATGGTCAAATCCATCGTAATTGAAAGCGATGGAGAGATGAAGGAGGTTGCATACGCCAGGACACAGGATCCCTCCTCTCTTTCTGTAGAAGAGATTATCGGCAAAATCAAAGAAGCAGGCATTGTGGGCATGGGTGGGGCTGGTTTTCCGACGCATGTCAAGCTGTCTCCGAAGGAGCCGGATAAAATTGAGTATATTATTGCAAACTGTGCGGAGTGTGAGCCGTATTTGACGTCGGATTACCGCAGGATGGTAGAGCAGCCGGAGAAGCTTGTGGCCGGGATGAAAATTGTGTTGCAGCTTTTTCCTAAAGCGAAAGGCGTGTTTGGCGTGGAGGACAATAAGCCGGATTGCATTGCAAAATTAAAAGAACTGGTCAGCAATGAGCCGCGTATGGAAGTGGCGGCTTTGCAGACGAAATATCCGCAGGGCGGGGAGCGCCAGTTGATCTATGCCGTAACCAAACGGGCGATTAATTCTAAAATGCTGCCAGCGGACGCCGGCTGTATTGTGGACAATGTCGAGACGTTGGTGGCTATCTATAATGCAGTCGTATTGGGCGTGCCGCTGATGAACCGTATTTTTACCGTTACAGGCAACGCAGTGGCCGAGCCGCAGAATTTTTATGTCTGCATCGGTTCCAATTACCGTGAGATGTTAGACGCCGCAGGCGGATTGAAAACAGAATGCAAGAAAATGATTGCCGGAGGGCCGATGATGGGGTTTGCCATGTTTGATTTGGACGTCCCGACGACTAAAACGACTTCCGCGCTGCTTTGTTTGACGGAAGATGAGGTGGCGGAAAACGAGAGTACGGCCTGTATCAACTGCGGACGCTGCGTAGAGGCCTGTCCGGAGCTTTTGGCGCCGTCTAGGCTGGCGGATTATGCGGAGCGTGGACAGGACGGCGTATTTGAAAAATGGCATGGTTTAGAGTGCGTGGAATGTGGAAGCTGTAGCTATGTCTGTCCGGCAAAACGTCCGTTGGCGCAGTCCGTTAAGACGATGAAAAAACAGATATTGGCAGCTAAGAGGAAAAAATAACAGAGAAAGAGGTGGATTATTGTGAGTGATTTATTCCATGTGTCGTCATCGCCGCATGTGCGTTCGAAGGATACAAGCAGCAGAATTATGCTTTATGTAGCGCTGGCCTTGCTGCCGACGACAGCATTTGGTATTTACAATTTTGGATACAGAGCATTGATTTTAATTCTCGTTACCGTGGCAACCTGCGTGCTTTCCGAGTGGGTATTTGAGAAAATAATACATAAAAAAAGTACGATTAATGATTTCAGCGCGGTAGTCACCGGTTTGCTGTTGGCTTTAAACTTGCCGGCGACGTTACCCTGGTGGGAAGCCGTGATTGGCGGCGTTTTTGCAATTGTGATTGTCAAAATGATGTTTGGCGGTCTGGGACAGAATTTTATAAATCCGGCGCTTGGCGCAAGGTGTTTTCTGTTGATCGCGTTTGCCGCCGATATGACCAATTTTGTCATTGATGAGTATACCGGGGCGACGCCTTTGGCGGCTATGCGCAACGGCGAAGCAGTCAATACGATGAATATGCTGATTGGGAAAACGGCCGGTACGATAGGCGAGACGTCTGTGATTGCAATCTTGATAGGGGCAATTTTCCTGATTTTAATGGGCGTGATTGATCTGCGGATACCAGGGAGCTATCTGGTGACGTTTGTTATTTTTATCCTGCTGTTTGGCGGGCATGGGTTGGACTGGAATTATGTGACAGCGCAGCTTTGTGGCGGCGGTATTATGCTTGGGGCGTTTTTTATGGCGACGGATTATGTGACATCGCCGATTACGCCAAATGGCAAGCTGTTGTTTGGCGTTTGTCTGGGCGTGCTGACCGGAGTATTCCGTATGTTTGGCGCCAATGCGGAAGGGGTTTCATTTGCGATTATCCTTAGCAACCTTCTGGTGCCGATGATCGAAAAAATTACGATTCCAAGAGCCTTTGGACAGGTAAAGGAGGGGAAATAGCATGAATAAAAAAATTGTGCATGATGCGTTGATCCTGACTGCATTTACTCTGGCGCTTGGTTTTGTCCTGGGCCTGGTCTATGGCATTACAAAAGAGCCGATTGCGGCGGCGGACGCGGCGACGGCGCAGGCTGCATACCAGAAAGTATTTGTAGAAGCGGAGAGTTTTGAAGCCTATGAGGGATTTGATAAAGACGCGGCCACTTCCCTGATGGAAGAGAATGGGTTTGCGGATGAGATTACGGATGTTCAGATTGCCAAAGACGGCGGCGGGAGCGCGCTTGGCTATGTCATTACGGTGACGGCCAAGGACGGCAGTCAGGCCAATATTACGTTTTCTGTAGGCATTGCCAACGACGGAACAGTCAACGGATATTCTATTACCAGCATTGCTGAGACTCCTGGACTTGGGGACAAGGCCAAAAATGAAGAGTTTTCCGGCCAGTTTGCGGGCAAGCAGGCGGACAGCTTTACGGTCGTAAAACAGGCTCCGGCTTCCGACAGTGAGATTGAGTCGATATCCGGCGCGACGATTACCTCAAAGGCGATGACTAATGGCGTAAACGCGTGTTTGGCATACTTCCGGGGTGTTTTGGAAGGAGGCGTTGAATAATGAATAAAAATATAGAGCGTTTATATAACGGCATCATCAAGGAAAACCCTTCGTTTGTATTGATGCTTGGTATGTGTCCGACGTTGGCTGTTACCACAGCCGCTATGAACGGACTTGGCATGGGACTTTCCACAACCGTGGTTTTGGTCTGTTCCAATCTGCTGATTTCTCTGTTCCGTAAGGTGATTCCGGACGGCGTGCGTATGCCGGCGTTTATCGTGATCGTGGCGTCGTTGGTGACGATGGTGGAATTTATTATGAAGGCCTATACGCCTGCGTTAGCGACGCAGCTTGGCGTGTATATTCCTTTGATTGTAGTAAACTGTATTATCCTTGGCCGTGCGGAAAGCTATGCTTCCAAAAACCCGGTTGTGCCGTCCATCTTTGACGGTATCGGCATGGGACTTGGCTTTACATTTGGATTGACCTGTATCGGCATTATCCGTGAAATTTTAGGCGCAGGCCAGATTTTTGGCGTGCAGATCCTTTCTCTGGAATGGTTTACGCCGATTACTATTTTTGTTATGGCGCCAGGGGCGTTTTTGGTGCTGGCGTTTTTGGTTGCGGTGATGAATATTGTCCGTGAAAAGATGGAAGCAAAAGGCAAGCCGCTTGCGGCCCCGTCGGGCTGCCTGACCGGCGATTGTGCGAGCTGCGGGCAGTCTGCCATGTGTACAGGCAAAAAATCAGAATAGGGGGATGCACGTATGAAAACATTAATTTTAATCGCAATCGGCTCTGCTGTGGTCAATAATGTAGTGTTGAGCCAATTTTTGGGCATCTGTCCGTTTTTAGGCGTATCGAAAAAAACAGAAACTGCGGCCGGCATGGGCGGGGCGGTTATCTTTGTTATCGGCATTGCTTCATTTGTGACGTCGTTGATTTATAAGTTTATCCTTACGCCTACCGATACGCAGTATTTGCAGACAATTGTATTTATTTTAGTCATTGCGGCGTTGGTGCAGTTTGTCGAGATGTTTTTAAAAAAATCTATCCCGTCGCTGTATCAAAGCCTTGGCGTATATTTGCCGTTGATTACGACAAACTGCGCGGTGCTTGGCGTAGCCCTGACCAATGTGACAAAAGAATACGGTATTTTGGAAAGCGTGGTCAATGGGTTGGCGACGGCAGTCGGATTCTTTATCGCTATCTGCATTATGGCTGGAATCCGTGAAAAAATTGAATATAATGATATCCCCAAACCGTTCCAGGGTACGGCGATCGTATTGATTACGG
>CAOJLW010000065.1 GCA_948438565.1 uncultured Lachnospiraceae bacterium
AAGGCGTTGGTATACCGATATATGCAGGAAGAAAGCGCGTTGACAATGGGTGAGAGACGTTCCTGTTCTTCTAAGGTAAACGGCAGGCTGGAAGGCAGGGTATAGTCGGAGTCGTTACCGCTCCAGGTTTCGCACATGGCAATGTCTTCGGCGGGAAGCGCCTGCTGTTCCCGTTTCCAATCTACGTATGCAGATGCAAATCCGGGCGTAAAGGTGTAGAATTTGAGCGCCTGCGTAAAGCTCAGACCATCGGGGTTGTCTAAAATCAAATCGGTAAATTCCGGTTCGTTCTTTTCGTTTCGCGTATAGGTCTCGCCTTCTATTCCATAGTTTGCAAGCAGCGCGCCTTCTTCGGAAAAGAGGTAGTCAATCCACTGTAGGGCAAGCTCGGGATTTTCACATTCGGACGTTATGGCTAAAAAATTGTCTGTGTAACTGTCGGAGGAGCATAAGTGAAGCGCGTCGCCGGAGGATTGCCTGGGAGGTTCTGCTGCAACGATGTTTGCACTACTGTTATTTTCATTAAAATCAATGGTAGACGGCAGCGTATAAAGTCCGTACCAGGCTCCGGTGGCGCCTACGCGGATTGCTTCTCTATCTGCAAAAACCATTTCTCCCGTCATAAAATTGGGGTCGATCAGTCCTTTTTGATACCAGCGGTTCATTTTCTGTAAATAGGAGAGCCATCCGTTTTCGGCAGGGCCGTAATATACCTGATCCTGAATGTGAAAAAAATGGGAACTGACATGAAATCCGGCGTTTAAATCATCATTGAGGCTATAACCAAGCGCAGGAAGGTACAGTGGGGCGGTGGCTCCTTTTTTTTCTTTAAAAGCAGTCAAAACCGTTTCCCAGTCATCATATGTGACGGGGATCTCCAGGTGCAGCTCGTCCAGCCAGTCTTTGCGGATTTGCAGTCCGGCATAGGCCGTCTGTTTTTCCTGTTTTAAGGAGTAAATAGCTGCAATTTTCCCAGAAGGAGTATAGGCAATCTTTTTATATTCCGGTTTTTGGATCAGGCGGTAATAATTCGGGGCATATTCCTTGACAAGTTCGGTCAAATCCAGAATGATGCCGTCGGCCAGGCATTTTTCAAGGGAAGAGCCATATAGGGCGGACAGCTGCTGATGATCGATTAGATCGGGGGCGCTGTTGTTGCTCCGTTTAAATTGATACAGGGATTGGAGGTTTTTGATGGAAGGACTCCAATGGATATGTATGTTGGTTCTTTTTTCCAGTTCCTGGAAAAATGCGGTCTGATTCAGGTCGCCGTTACAAAGATTGGTAAGCTCGTTATCCAGGTTGACAAGGTAAATAAAAGAAGCCGCAGGGGTACTCTGGCGCACAGTTGCGCGGCAGCCTTGCAGAAGAAAAATAAAAAGTATCAAAAGGCATGCCAGCCGATTTCGTTTCTTGTTCATAAAACCTCCTCAATAGTTCTCTCTTCGGTATTTGTGTTTTTCCCTTTTTGAAAAATCAACAGCTCTACAAGATACAATGGGCGATTTCTATGGGTGCACAATCCCAAAAGGAGAATTATTTTTGAAAAACGTGTATTTTTTTCATATCCTACGTGGATAAGGTGTGTTATAATAAAATTCATGCTTGACAAGTTTATTATATTACAAAAACCAAAAAAGTGGAAATATAATTTGGAGGGAATATGAAATCAAATTCATCCAATACGCTGACCTTTCGTTCGATTCTTTCTTCCTATATCCTTGTATGTGCGGTACTGCTGGGAATCAGTGGAATTGGATATGCGGGATTTATCTGGAATATGAGGAATGAACAGGAGCGGTTTGCCAGCCTGCAGGTGCAGGAGCTGGCCAGGCAGGTTTCCGATAATATTCAAAAGGCCTACCGGATGTTTGATATTCTGGAGATGGAAAAGGAATTTTGGGAAATCGCCCAATTAAAAGGGCCGTTTCAACCCGAGGAAATTTATCGTGCCATAGAATTAAAAACGGTTATGGCCGGTATGGACGCCAAAGACGATCTGTACCGGAACCTGCATATCTATTTTTGCAGAAGCAATTCGATCCTTTCTTCCCAATCACAGCGGAGGGAAGGAGATCGGGATATTGCATTTTTTTGCGGCCAGTATGATATAGACAAGGATACGTTTGATCGAATTATGTCTATGGAAACGGGAAAATACTATATGCTTACCGGAGGGAATCGTATTTTGTTTTTTCAGCCTGTCTATCAGGATGAGGAATTGCTGGCGGTAATTTTTGCAGAATATGACGGAAATTCCTTGATTGGCCGTGAGATCTATGAAAATAATGTGATGCTGCGTACGGAAGAAGGGGAAAATCTCTTATGCGCGGGGGATTTGTCGAAAGAAGAGATCGCAAGCTTTGCTGTGTCACAGGGAGAGGCGGAGGAAACGGCGCAAAAGACGGAAATTGCCGGTCAGGCGTATATCGGGATTCCAGCGGAGATTGGTCTATTTAATTTAAAATTGTACCTGCTATTGCCATGGAGTATGTTTTGGAGCCAGATCAGGCGTTTCCTTTTTATTATGCTGCTGGAATTGTTCTTTATGGCCGGCGTGGCGGTTCTGCTTTCCTGGTTTCTGTCCAAAAAAATGTATATACCAGTCGGAAATCTGATTCAGGATAATCACAAATTAAATAAACGTATGTTAAAGCATAATCGGATTTTGGAAAATCTGGATTTAATTCGCTATCTCAACGGGATCACGGCAGTGTTTCCACGTTCTTGCACTGCGGTCAAAGAAAAGCTGCTTGTGGACGGGCAGGAGCATTACCAGATGGCAGTGCTTTCCTTGGAGAAAAGAGAGGATAGTTTTTTGCCGCGCATGGGTACAGGACAGGGACAGGAGGAGGACGGAGAGTTAGGTCTGCTGGTCGTATGGAATGTATTGGAAAAATATGTCTTTTCGGAATATCCCGGCCTGGTGCTGCCGGTTGGCAAGCAATATGTGGTGATTGTTGCACTGCGTAAGATGCAGGAAGCGCCAGACGGACATATCAAGGCTTTATTTCAAAAAGCTTCCGAATTTTTTGCTGAAACGTTAAAACTGCCGATTTGCATTATGATCGGAAAAGAGGAGTGTGGTTTTGACCATATGAAGGAGGTATGCGATTCCCTGTCTGAGGGAATGCAGTATTTGGATTTTTGGAGCGCATACGGTGAACATAAAGCAGGGGTCTATGTCTATGGTGAAATGATCCAGGACGATGGGGATTTCCATTTTGCAGAGTATATCAACGGCAGCCGGCGGCTTTTAAACTGTCTGGAAAGCGGCGATTTTCGAGGCGCCAACCGGGAGCTCGATCAGCTGTATAAAAAAACGTTTCCGAAAAATCAAAAATATCTTAAATACAATATATACCGGATGTATGGTTTGATTGGAATTTTGATTACAACGCTGCATATTTCGGCCGATGAAGAGGAAGAAGAATTTTATCGTTCGATCAATTATGAAGAACGTCTGTTTTGCGTCCAGTCGCTTCACGAGCTGATGGAAGAAAGCCATGCGATTTTTGAACAAATCATTGGTCATAAAGAAAACAACGCGACAGAGAAAAAGCCGGACTGGCTGGAAGAGCTTTTGGATTTTATCCATATGCATTCGGCGGATATGGATTTAAATGTATCCGCGCTCGCCGATCGTTTCCAAATCAGCGTGCCGCATTTGAGCAGGAGCTTTAAAACCTGGATGGGCATGGGGGCTTTGGAATACATTCACAGGGCAAAATTAAAGCAGGCAAAGGAAATGTTAAAAAATGACTGTTCTGTAAAAATTGCCGCCTCTAAGGTCGGTTATACTGACGTACAGGCATTAACGCGCGCTTTTAAACGGTACGAGGGGATTACGCCCAGCCAATATAAAGAGCTTGTGCAAAAAAATGAGGTTTAAACGCAAAACCTGATGCTTTTCTAATGACAGGATGTTTGGTTACACTAGAGACACCATAGGAAAAACGAAAAAAGAAGGAGGAAACATCCATGGGAAAAGCAAAAGGTTTTTTGGCGGTTGCACTATCGCTCAGCATGGCGCTGCCCATATGCCAGACGGCATTTGCGGCAACGACATCGAATGAAGTGTCAGCCAGAGAAAAAGAAAGCGCAGCTCTTGCAAGAGAAGCCGGCGCAGAGAGTATGGTTTTATTGGAGAACAACGGGGCGCTTCCGGTTGCAACAAAGAAACTGGCGCTATTTGGCGGCGGTGCGGTTCGGACAGTCAGAGGCGGCACGGGTTCTGGCGATCCGTTTAACGGAGGACTTTCCGGCGGCGGCGACGTTGCGGTCAACCAAAGTGAACGGTATAATATCAATATTTTAACTTCTTTTGAAAAAGCTGGTTATCAGATTACGACAGCCGATCTGTTGAAAAAATATGCGGTTGGCTATGATAGAGAATATGCAAGTTCAGCAGTTAACCCAATGGCTACCTTCGTATATCCGGAATTGGAATTTACCGATGAGGAGCTTGCGGCAGCAGCCAGAGACACCGATACCGCCATTTATGTTATTGCCAGGAACGCGGGGGAAGGCGCAGACCGCGATATGAAAGCGACGGGAAAAATCACCGGAGCGGACGGTCAGGAGATTTCTTTTGAGGTCGGCGATTATGAGTTGACGGATGTAGAGAAAAGCAATCTGAGCCGTGTATCTGCGGCATTTGATAAGACAATTGTCGTATTAAATGTCGGCGGTGTGATAGATACCAAGTTTTTTAACGAGATTAGAGGTCTGGATTCTCTGCTGCTGATGGGCCAGGCGGGCCAGGAGGGCGGCAATGCCCTGTTAGATGTTGTTCGGGGCGATGTGACTCCGTCCGGAAAATTAGTTGCGACATGGGCGGAAAAATATGCGGATTATCCTGCGGCAGGAAAGTTTGCAAAGCAGGATGGCGACAGTATGAATGAATTTTATGAAGAAGGCATCTATGTCGGCTATCGTTATTTTGACACCTTTGGCATTACGCCGAAATATGAGTTTGGATACGGCAAATCCTATACGGATTTTGATATTGACGTCCTGGACGTAACAGCGGACGCCAAGAATGTGACAGTGAAAGCTATGGTAACCAATACGGGTAAAACCTATAGCGGAAAAGAAGTTGTCCAGGTATATTTCTCTGCCCCGGATTCAGCAGAGGCTGAGAAGGAATATCAGCAGCTTGCCGCTTATGGTAAGACGGATGAACTGGCTCCGGGCGAATGCCAGACCTTGACATTGACCTATGACGTCAATGAGATGGCTTATTATAATGAAGCGCAGGCGGCATATGTACTGGATGCGGGCGCTTATTATGTACGCGTCGGCAATTCTTCCAGGAATACAAAAGTTGTTGCGGCTTTAAATGTAAATAATACGAAAAAGACCGAGCAGCTTTCCAATCAGATGGAAGTGCCGGAAGACAGGGACTTAAAAGAATGGACAAAGGCAGGCAAAACGCCATATACTTATCCTTCTGAGGCTGCCGAAAAAGCGGCTGCAAAAGTGATTGCTATCAACAGCGGCGCGATTGCAGAGGAAAACAATGCTTCTCCATACGAAGATGAAAAAGTGACTACATATACGACGGATCGTTCCTATACTGCAATGCAGCCATACGAAGAAGTGGCTTATGTAGATAAAAAAGACGTTACTCTGTTGGACGTATATGAAGGAAAAGCCACTATGCAGGAGCTGGTAGCGCAGATGAGCCTGGAAGAGCTTGCAAAATTAAACTGTGGCAGTGGCTGGGGCGTTGCCGATGAAGGCAGTCCGATTGTAGGCGCCAATTCCGCAACCGTTCCGGGCGCAGCCGGTGAGACAGCGGCATATGAGCAGTATAAGATTCCAAGCATCGTTTCTGCTGACGGCCCTGGCGGTATCCGTGTAAAACAGCAATACGAAGCAACGGTAGTGGAAACCGGAGAGAAAGCAACCTATTATCAGTACGCAACGGCATGGCCTGTACACTATATGCTGGCACAGAGCTGGGATACGGACCTGGTAGGACGTATCGGTCATGCATTTGGCATTGAATGTGCGGAATTAAATATTACGACGCTTCTTGGACCGTCCTTAAATATCCACAGGGATCCGCTGTGCGGCCGTAACTTTGAATATTTTGGCGAAGATCCGACCGTTGCAGGTACGATGGCATCTGCGCTTACCAAGGGCGTACAGGGAATCGCCGGCGTAGGCGCCTGCTTAAAGCACTATGCAGCTAACAACCAGGAAACAGACCGTTCCGGAACCGATTCGATTATCAGTGAAAGAGCGTTGCGTGAGATTTACTTAAAAGGCTTTGAAATTGCAATTAAAGAATCCCGTCCGACATCTATTATGACCTCCTACAATCAGATTAACGGCGTGCCGACAGCAGATTCTTATGATTTGTGCACCAACCTGGCGCGTGGTGAATGGGGATTCAATGGCCTGATTATGACAGACTGGAACGGCGGAGTATCCCATCCGTCCACATCTATGCACGCAGGAAACGATTTGATTATGCCAGGCGGCGCATCCAAGGCCAATGAGATTGTAAAAGGCGCAGTGGATGTTGTTCCGGTATTTGATGAGAAAGGTCAGATTGGCTTAAAGGATGAGTCGATGATGATGTTTAAGTTTAAGTCGGCCGCATGGGGAGATTTTAAAGTTTCCGCAGAAGGCACGCAGAGCGTAACGGCAACTTTAAGCGACGGCTTTACAGCGACGGTTGACGGGAACAATATTCTGGTCAATGGCGAGCCGATTTATCGGGAATATACCGCACAGTGGTGGGCAGGAGCCGGAGAGTATACCAATCCGGTTACGACAGACGTAGCGTCGGTAAGCGCTGACGGCAAATCCATTACGTATAAAGGCGCTTATGAGGACAATAATAATATCTGCATTGGCGATGTGCAAAAGAGCGCAATCAATAACTTGAATATTATTTTACGTTCCAACGATATGGCCAGGATTTATGGCGTCAAAAATATGCCATATACGGAAGAATTTTCCGCAGGCTTAAAAGAATACCAGACGGTGGCTAAGTCCGCGCCGGCTTCTTTGAAAGATTTGATTAAAGATACTTTGCAGGATGCTCAGAATAAAGTGGATAACTTACAGCAGCAGTTGAACAATGCACAGCAGCAGTTGGCCGCTGCACAGCAGGAAGCAGGCAATGGAGCGCAGCAAATATCGGCTCTGCAACAGCAGATAGCGGCATTGACCAATAGCTTAAATGCAGCAAAACAAGAACTGGAATCAATCAAAGCGTCTGCCAAGAAAACAACGATTAAGACGAATAAAAAGAGCTATTCCGTAAAAGTTGGCAAGAAAGTAACGATCAAGACTACTGTGACCAATGCAAATGGCAAAAAGGTAACATATAAGTCTGCAAATAAGAAAATTGCAACTGTCAGCAAAAAAGGCGTTGTAAAAGGCATCAAGAAAGGCAAAACGACGATTACCATCAAATGTAATAAAGTGTCTAAAAAAGTGCAGGTAACAGTAAAATAATTGTTTTGATAGTGGGGTGCAGCTTCGGCTGCACCTCCTTCTTTTTGTATAGGGTTTCGGCGTCTTTTGTATTGCGCGCGCTTTTTATGCCAGGATCCTGCATATGGTTATTCATCTTCAGAAATAAATAAGCGTTTCTGAAAATAAAGACGGCGCCTTCCGTGGACAATGGGATACATGGTTTTGTATGATAGATTTATGCTTCCGCCGCGTTATTGTTGCTTGTCGTGGACGTATGTCCATTTACGTTATTTTCGAATAGATCAAAGTGGGTTTGGGAACACCAGTTTAGCATAATTGGATTGTGAAATGCAGACCGGGGAGGTATCATATTACTATAAAACGTTGGAGGTTATCGGACGTTTTGAGAAATACCATGGATGTTATGGGATAATGAAATGGAAGGAGCGGCACAGTAAGCTTTTCGTTTTAAAATGTTTGGATTCTGGCATTGATTTTGACTGGCGTTTATATTAAGATAGGGGGGTGACGTCAAATTTGAATTTATTAAGAATGGCATTGGCATATCTATGGATTATGAATCTTGCAGGTTTGATGGTGATGGGGATGGATAAAAGCAGGGCAAAGCGCCATGTGTGGAGAATACCGGAGGCAACCTTGTTCCTAATCAGTTTTTTGGGCGGCAGCATTGGAACCTGGGCAGGGATGTATTTGTTCCGGCATAAGACAAAGCATGGGCATTTTGTGATTGGGATGCCCTTGATCTGTATCTGTCATATGATACTTGCAGGATATATATGCAATAGATTATGGGGATAAGTCCTTTGTGGAAAAGAGTAAAATATGGGAATGATACGCGTTGAGAAGGAGGTTTTTTAAATGTTAGAAGTTGGAAGCAAGGCGCCTGATTTTGAATTGCCGGATCAGGATGGAACTATGCATTCTCTGAGGGATTACCGTGGCAAAAAGGTGATTTTATATTTTTATCCAAAGGACAATACGCCCGGATGTACGAAACAGGCCTGCGGATTTTCTGAAAGATATCCACAGATACAGAAGAAAGGGGCCGTTGTGTTGGGAGTGAGCAAGGATAGCGTCGCTTCACACAAGAGATTTGAGGAAAAGCATGGACTGAAAATCACGCTGCTTTCCGATACGGAACGCAAGGTGATAGAAGCCTATGACGTATGGAAAGAAAAGAAAAATTATGGAAAAATATCCATGGGAGTGGTGAGGACAACCTATCTGATAGACGAGGAAGGGATGATTATACAAGCAAATGATAAAGTAAAAGCTGCGGATGATCCGGAACATATGCTGGGTGAGCTGTAATGAAGATTCTTTTATCTCCGGCCAAGAAAATGAATCAGGATGTAGACTCTCTGGAAAGCATTGGTTTGCCAGTATGGCTCGGGAAAACGGAAGAAATTCTGATGTGGCTGAAATCAAAGTCGTACGATGAACTAAAGGATTTATGGAAGTGCAATGACAAAATAGCGCAGCAGAATGTCAGAAGATTAGAATCTATGAATCTGAAAAGAAATTTGACGCCTGCGATTCTTGCCTATGAGGGTATTGCTTATCAATATATGGCTCCGGCTGTATTTGAGGACGTCCATTTGTCCTATATTCAAGAACATTTGAGGATACTTTCTGCATTTTATGGCGTTCTAAAGCCAATGGACGGAGTGACGCCATATCGGTTAGAAATGCAGGCGAAGGCGGAGGTTTTTGGATGTAAAGATTTATATAGTTTTTGGGGAGACAGGCTTTACAGGGAGGTCAGTGACGACTCTGGCATGATCATCAATTTAGCCTCAAAAGAGTATGCAAAATGCATTGAGAAGTATCTGACGCCTAATGATACGTATATTACTTGCGTGTTTGGAGAAATCGTTCAGGGTAAGTTTGTCACAAAAGGCACTTATGCAAAGATGGCAAGGGGGGAAATGGTTCGGTATATGGCGGAGAATCAAATAGAAAACCCGCAGGATTTAAAATATTTTGACAGGCTGCAATATCACTACAGAGCGGATATATCTTTGGATCATACATATGTTTTTGAAAGAGTGGCAGATTCATAATGTCAGCAAGAGCCAGGATTTGCGAGTGCAGGAGACGCGTTTTTGGTGTTTATTTAGAAAAAATGGCCACAGAAGAAGGAAAGACGCTGATCGGGAGCATGGAAACTGAAGGTAGAGGAAACAGGCAAACGGTGTGGGTCGAAGAGGTTATATTTTTGATAGAAATTCTAAGAAACAAGCTTTGCATCCGGGCATAATCAATCTTTCCCCTGCATACAATGTAAAAACAAGTATCGCAGGGGATATTTTTTGAAAAGTTATATTGAGGAAAGAGCTATTGAGATAGCCAAATATATTATCGATAACAACGCGACAGTGCGCCAGACGGCAAGACAGTTTGGGATTAGTAAGAGTACGGTACATAAAGATGTCACAGAGCGCCTTCCCCAGATCAACCCGGGCCTTGCTAAAAATGCCAGAAAAGTTTTGGATGTCAATAAATCTGAGCGCCATATTCGGGGAGGGTTGGCGACAAAAGAAAAATACTTGCATCAGCATATTTAATATGACAAACCCTTTCCATGAGACAGCCCTCAAATCGAGCATTTATGCAGATCTGAGGGTTTTTTATTTCATAGAAAAGACCTTGCTGCTGTGAGGTGTGAAAGTATCTGACTTTCCTATGAAATAAAAGCTCTCCGGGTTGTCAAGCGCCGATGGCGCTTGTTCGGCAACGACTGAAACGGAGTGTAGAGAATGCGCACTGTGCGCACAAGGATAATGGCTGCTCATGCATCCGCGCTTCGATGCGAGTACGCGCTGTAGCGCATATTTTTTTGTGAGGTGGTTTTTGAAAAAGACACCTGCGAAGCGCAACATCATAAACTTAAGAAAATTCTAAAGGAATCTGTCAACAGGTTCCTTTCTT
>CAOJLW010000066.1 GCA_948438565.1 uncultured Lachnospiraceae bacterium
GGGTCGGCAAGATGGAGCTGGTCGCCATAGAGCATTTCCATTTGGCCGTCTTCCGTACAAAGGGCAAGATAGCTAAAGTTTCGGATATGAACTCTATAAATTAATTCGTTATAAAGTTCGTCTACATTGCCCATATCCGTAGAAACCACTTCCACAACAGTTTCCGCCTGCTCTAGTTTTAAGTCCATAAGCGTTCGGAAATGTGCGGAAATTTGTTCGTTGATGCCTGTCATATATAAATCGCCCACTTCATCAATGGCTGTTTTGCTTACTCCGCTCATATAGTATCCCAAACATAAAAAGGCTCCTGCGCTGACCAGCAGAAGCAGAGTAAAGCTTCCGATCAAAAAGCGTGTTGTACGGCTCCTTTTCTTATCTTGGATATCCATGTATTTGTTTCCTCCTTCAATTTCTCGTCCCCGGACCAATCAAAATAGTCCCTTTGTTATTATTCTGTCTCAGATAGATGTTACCATTATATCAGTTTTCCATATAAAAACAAGCCCCTTTTGTTTGATCTTAGCAGGTAATATTTTGATGCGTTTTCGGATAAGATAAAAATCAGGAGGTGAGGCGATGTGTACGGCAGCCACATATCAGGCTAAGGATTTTTATTTTGGACGAACTTTGGATTATGATTTCTCTTATGGAGAAGAGGTTACAATTATGCCGCGTCGTTATGGTTTTCCGTTTCGGCATATGGGAAATATGACGAATCACTATGCTATGATAGGTATGGCTCATGTGGCCGATGGATGTCCTTTATATTATGATGCGGTAAATGAAAAAGGACTGTGTATGGCGGGATTGAATTTTGTGGGGAATGCTCAATATCAGACATTACGGCCGGATAAGGACAATGTGGCCTCTTTTGAATTGATTCCGTGGATTCTTGGTCAATGCGCTACGGTTCGGGAAGCAAAAGGCATATTAGAGTCCATGAATCTGACAAATACGCCGTTTCATGCGACATTGCCGTTGGCGTGGCTGCATTGGATGCTTGCTGACCGCAATGAGGCGGTAACGATTGAATTCAGAGAGGATGGTATGCATATTTTTCCCAATCCGGTTGGCGTGCTGACGAATAATCCGCCGTTTGAAATGCAGATGTCTCAATTGAATCATTATATGGCGTTGTCAAACAAGACGCCGCAAAATCGTTTTTCCGATCAATTGCCGTTATATGCGGACAGTCGCGGGATGGGCGCGCTGGGGTTGCCGGGGGACTTGTCGTCTCAATCCCGTTTTGTACGCGCAGCCTTTGTAAAAATGAATTCTGTGCTCAAAGATTCCAGGGAGGAGGGCGTAAATCAGTTTTTCCATATCCTTGGTTCAGTGGAACAACAGCGGGGATGCTGCGAGGTTGGAGACGGAAAATATGAAATTACTATTTATACGTCTTGCTGCAATGCAGATCGCGGAATTTATTATTATACGACGTATGGGAATCATCAGATTACGGCGGTTTCTATGCATCATGAAAATTTGGATGGCAGCCGTCTATTCAGGTATCCGCTTACGCAAAGCGAGCAGATTCGGATGCAAAATGAACAGAACGCATAGAACTGCCGGAAGGCAGGGGAGGGGAGACGTTGTTTGTCAATCCCCTCCTGACAGATGTATATTATTTGCCAGCCGCCTTTTCGGCATAGGAAGTATCGATCAGGTTTTCATAGTCGGGCCGCTTTGAAAGCTGGCCGGAGGATTCTAAGATATCTAACAGGAGCGTATAGGCGTCTTTCGTAAAAATCACGTCGTTTTTCCAAGTATCCTGTGCCTGGTAACGCTCCACAATCGTAGCTATTGTAGCTTCGTCTGTGTCCGGAAACTGCGGGGCGATAACAGATGCGATTTCCTGACTGGTATGTTTGCCGGTATACTCCATTCCTTTTTGCAAAGCGTCTGTAAATGCCTGGATCGTTTCCGGATTGTCTTTTATATAGCTTGTTTTTGCGGAAAATGCGGTGTATGGGACATATCCGGAATCGACGCCTACGGACGCCACGACATATCCTGCCCCTTCGCTTTCCAGTGCGGTGGCGGAAGGTTCAAATTCTACGGTATAGTCCCCCTGTCCGCCGGAAAATGCCGCGGCCGTGGAACCAAAATCAATGCTTTGGTCAATGCTTAGATCGTTGGCGGGATCAAGATTATTTTTCTTTAATACAAATTCAAAGACCATTTCCGGCATACCGCCTGCCCGGCCTCCTAGTATCTGCTTTCCTTTCAGATCTTCCCATTTGAAATTGTCCATGGGTTTACGGGCAACCAGAAAATTGCCTGCGCGTTGCGTGAGCTGTGCGAAATTAACAACGGCGTCGCTGGCGCCTTCATTTAAAGCGTATACGGTGGTTTCCGGTCCCATAAAACCGATATCAGCTTCGCCCGAGATAACGGCGGTCATGGTTTTATCGGCGCCAAACCCTGTTACAAGCTCTAAATCAATTCCACAGTCTTTAAAATACCCTTCTTCAATGGCAACATACATCGGAGCGTAAAAAATGGAATGTGCGACTTCGTTTAAAACGACCTTTTTGCCAAAACTTTCGACTTTGCCGCTTTTGCCGGAACAGCCGGAAACGGCGAGGAGCGCCACTAGCAGGATGCCAAGCGGAGGCAGCAGGCGTTTTTTGAAACGAGGTTGTAAAATCAATCCAAAATCCTCCCTGAAATAATATAATATGGTTTATTTTATGAAAACAAAAGAAAAATGTGATTCTTTGTTTACGTTCATGCTTTAATATGCTAAACTTAGAGAAAGATACAAAAAGGAGAAGGAATTATGAGTAAAAATATCAGGACGGACGAAGTCAACCATCTGTTTGACGCAATACTAAGTCTGCGGGATCGGGAAGAGTGTTATACATTTTTTGAAGATATTTGTACGGTCAATGAACTGCTTTCCCTGTCGCAGCGTTTTGAAGTAGCCTATATGCTCCGGCAGCATAAGACCTATTTGGACATTACAGAAAAAACGGGCGCATCGACGGCTACCATCAGCAGAGTAAACCGTTCTTTAAACTATGGGAATGACGGATATGATATGGTGTTTGAACGCATTAGAGATAAAGAAAAAGAATAGATGTCAATCTATTCTTTTTTCCGGTTGGATTTGGCGCTGTTTTTATTTTGAGAGGCAGGGAGCGCGTCAATGGTCTGTTCGATAATCAGTTTTTTGATATAGACGTCAAAGCTGAGCATACAGATAAACGCAAATTTATGCAGCAGCTCCGCTTCGTCCGCAGGGACAGATGAAAAGGTCTTTAAACTGGTTTTATATTTTTTGGCCAGATCTTTTAAAATATGCTGGACTTCTTCATGCTCTAGTCCAAAGACCTCTGTATAGATATCCTGCATATGGAGCGAAGAGTTGTTTCCAAAATACCGATCCGTGATGGGATTTAAGATGTTTTGGATGTCGCCAATGCTTAAAATGCTTTTGAAATAATAGATAAACAACAGCGTGAGTACGTGCTCCTTGGAATATTTCTTTTTACTGGGCGGTGGGAGCAGGTTGTTTTTGGCATAGTTATTGATCATGGTCTTAGTCAGGATCTTGTCGTCCTCATGCCGCTTGGTAGACGCAAGCTGGGTTTCCATAAACGTGGTGACCTGATCCATATATAAATCAATGTTTGGCAGGGATTCCGGTCTGACATAGTCGATTGTCTGGAGTTTTTCTAAAACCTCTTTTAAAAATTCATGTATGTTATTTGGCATTTTATCACCTCGGAAAACATTATATAGTATTTCAAAATAACTGACAAGTAATAAATTGACGGTTGACAAATGAAATTTAGTCGCTATAATAAAAATAAATATATGAATAATTGTTCATATGAAAATATGATATATAAGAAAGGAACGGGATTGCTATGAAAAAAACCTACAAAATTGAAGTGGACTGTGCAAATTGCGCAAACAAAATGGAAGAAGCGGCAAAAAAAACAGCAGGCGTGAAAGATGCGTCGGTCAATTTTATGGCGCTGAAAATGGCTGTGGAATTTGAAGAGAACTGCGATCCGAAAGCGGTTATGCAGGAGGTGAAAAAGAACTGCAAAAAAGTGGAGGACGACTGCGAAGTTTATCTTTAGAGATAAGGAGGATTTATGAGTAAAAAACAAAAAAGGAATTTGATCCGTATCCTGATTGCCGCGGCAATGATGGTTGTGTTTGCTCTGTTGCCGTTTGACGGCTGGTTTCGGTTTGGCTTTTTTATGATTCCGTACCTTGTGATTGGATATGATATTTTAAAAAAAGCGGGAAAAGGCATTTTAAACCGTCAGGTGTTTGATGAGAATTTTCTAATGGCCGTCGCAACGGTTGGAGCTATTATTCTGGGAGAATATACAGAAGGCGTGGCGGTTATGCTGTTTTATCAGATTGGAGAGCTGTTTCAAAGCTATGCCGTGGGCAAAAGCCGCAAGAATATCAGCAGCCTGATGGATATCCGGCCGGATTATGCCAATGTGGAGCGTGACGGAGCGGTTTGCCCAATCGATCCGGATGAAGTGGAAATCGGAACGATTATTGTGGTGCAGCCTGGAGAAAAGATTCCGATTGACGGTATTGTAGTCGAAGGGAGTTCAACTTTAAATACCAGCGCCCTAACCGGCGAGAGTCTTCCGAAGGAGACGGCAGAGGGCGACGAAGCAATCAGCGGCTGTATCAATATGACCGGCGTGTTAAAAGTCCGGACGACAAAGGAATTTGGCGAATCGACGGTCTCTAAAATTTTGGATTTGGTGGAAAACTCTGGTTTAAGGAAATCCAAATCAGAGAATTTTATTTCCAGATTTGCCAAGCGCTATACGCCGGCAGTCTGCTATGGAGCGCTCGCGTTAGCGGTTTTGCCGCCGCTGGCAAATATTTGTTTTTTGCATACGCCGCCGCAATGGGGCGATTGGATTTATCGCGCGCTGACGTTCTTAGTCATTAGCTGCCCATGCGCTCTGGTTATCAGTATACCGCTTAGTTTTTTTGCGGGCATTGGCGGCGCAGGGAAAGCGGGCATTTTAGTCAAGGGTTCCAATTATCTGGAGATGCTCTCTAAGACAAACTATGTGGTTTTGGATAAAACAGGGACCTTGACGCAGGGCGTTTTTGCGGTAAACGGCATACATCACAGCCAAATGGAGCGGGATACGCTGCTTGCGTACGCCGCTTTGGCGGAATGCTATTCGTCTCATCCAATCAGCAAGAGTTTACAAGCTGCGTATGGCAAAGAAATTGACAAAGGGCGCGTCACGGATGTGGAAGAAATCGGAGGAAACGGCGTGACGGCTTATGTGGATCAAAAAGCGGTCGCGGTTGGTAACGGCAAGCTGATGCAGCGGCTTGGCATTGCCTATCAGGAATGCACGCAGGCTGGGACAGTGGTTCATATTGCGGTAGAAGGCAGTTATGCCGGTCATATTTTGATTTCGGATGTGGTGAAGCCGCATGCGAAACAGGCGATTTTAGAGCTGCGAAAATCTGGAGTCGATCATATCGTGATGCTGACCGGAGACGGCAGGAAAGCGGCCGTCCAGACAGCGGAGGAGCTGGGGATTCAGACGGCCTACAGTGAACTGCTTCCGGCAGATAAGGTCGCAAAGGTGGAGGAATTGCTGGCGGAAAAATCCGATCAAGAGAAATTGGCTTTTGTCGGGGACGGAATCAATGACGCGCCAGCGCTCTCAAGGGCGGATATTGGGATTGCCATGGGGGCGCTGGGCTCGGACGCCGCCATTGAAGCTGCGGATGTGGTGTTGATGGACGACGATCCGTTAAAACTGGCAAAAGCGATCCGGATTTCTAAGAAATGTATCCAAATTGTCTATGAAAACATTTCCGTTGCCATTGGCATTAAGCTGCTGTGTCTTGTTTTGGGAGCGCTTGGAATTGCAGATATGTGGCTGGCAATTTTTGCGGATGTCGGCGTGATGGTGCTGGCGGTTTTAAATGCGATACGGGCGATGTTTGTAAAAAATTTATAGGATGGTGAAAGAATGGAAAAATATGAAGCGGTATGCTGTGAGAGTACGGAGGTTCATGAGGATCTTTTGAAAATTGTAGAGGAAACGATGCCGGAAGAAACGGAATTATACGATTTGGCGGAGTTATTTAAAGTATTTGGCGATTCTACCCGTATCCGAATTTTATTTGTATTATGGAAAGCGGAGGTATGTGTCTGCGATCTGGCGGCTGCGCTTCATATGACGCAGTCGGCCATTTCACACCAGCTTCGGATTTTAAAGCAATCAAAATTAGTTAAAAGCAGAAGAGAAGGGAAGTCTGTTTTTTATTCTCTGGCGGACGCACATGTACGCACTATCATCGATCAGGGAAGGGAACATATCGAAGAAGACGACCGATAAGCGGCAGAGAATGTTTCGGGGCGTTTTGGCATACAATAAAAGAAAAAGAGGTTTTGTATGTTTCAGGTAACGCCCCGTTTAAAGTTGATGAGGTTGTTTTTTGACAACAGACCCCGCGCATTTGCCAATATTCAGGGAAATGCGGATTATCCGGATGTTTCCGGTTTCGCTTTTTTTTATGAAGCTCCAGGCGGAGGGATATTGATTGAAGCGGAGGTATTTGGACTGCCAGATTTGGGCAGGATGGATACCCCTGTTTTTTATGCGTTTCATTTGCATGAAAACGGAGACTGCTCTGGTCGTTTTGAAAAGACGGGCGGCCATTATAATCCTGGAAATGTCATGCATCCTTACCATGCCGGAGATTTTCCGCCGTTAATGTCAAACAATCGGTATGCGTGGCTGGCATTTTATGACGCGGCGCTCAGTCTGCATGATGTAATAGGAAAAAGTATTGTCATTCATGAAAACGCCGATGATTTTAAGACGCAGCCGTCCGGAGGAGCGGGGGAAAAGATTGGATGCGGTGTAATCCGCTCTACGGAGGATATCAGGAATGCCTAGTTGCATTTTATAAAAATTTAATATTCTTTGTTGAAAAATGGCGTTTGTTTTGTTAAAATAGGATTGCTAACGATTAGAACGGAGGATGATAAAATGAACGAAGGATTTACGGACGGCAATATGACGCCCCAGTACGATGGTTCGCCGTACAATAGCGGCGGAGGAAAAGGCATGGCAATTGCATCAATGGTTTTAGGGATTGTTTCCATTGTTTTAAGCTGCAGCTGGTATATAGGCTTGATTTCCGGTATACTGGCAATTATTCTTGGTATTGTCTATAACAAGAAGAATATGAGAAGCGGTATGGCGACGGCCGGCATTGTATGCGGTATATTGGGCATTATTTTCACCATTGTGATTATTCTGGTTGCGGCCAGTCTGGCGACAGCGCTCGGCTTATCCGCATTGGATATCTATTCTTAAATACAGACGGCAAACAGGACCATTTGCATCGGGAAGCGGAGCCATATCGGTTTCGCTTTTCTTAATCAATAGGAAATTGCTTTATAATTCCCTATATGTCGGGCTTGCAAAGCAAAACATGAGAAAGGGAGCGGATAAAAGCTATGAATGAAGACAATTTTTATGGAGAAGAGAATAAAACCCCTATGGATGAAGGGACGGCGTCACAGCAGGGGATTTATAAAGAAAGCACGTTTCAGCAGCAGGGGGAGTACCATCAGTCTGCCGCCGGATGGACGATGGATACGAAGTCGGATGGGTACGGCGCAAGCGTATATCAGGGGGAAGCGCAATCAAAAGATCCGGTGTTTGGAATTGTATCTATGACGCTTGGGATTGTATCGCTGGCGCTTTTTTGCTCTTGTTGTAATATTCTGCTGGCGATCCTGGCTATTATTTTTGGCATTTTGCAGCTGACAAAGCCGGGGCAGCAAAAGGGGATGGCCATTGCGGGCATTGTGACGGCCAGTCTGTCGATACTTTTCTTTGCGGTTTTTGCAGTGATGATGGCTTTGTCCACAGATTTTCAGACGCAGCTTGAGCAAGGGATTGAAAATGGATTGGGACCGGAGTTCTATCAAGAGTTTTATGACAGCTATAACCTTCCGAACATTTCCGGAGATGACAGTGACGACACCTTTTAACCGAACGGATTCGTCCTTGACAAACCGGGCGAATCCGCTTTATACTATCCTACATCTTTTTACATCTATATAAAAACAGGAGGACACCATGTATAACAAAGTGGAAACAAACCTTAATTTTGTTGAACGTGAAAAACAGACAGGGCAGTTCTGGAAAGAGCATGACATTTTTAAAAAGAGCATGGAAAACCGAAAGGGTGGCGAGACCTATACGTTTTATGACGGGCCGCCGACAGCGAACGGAAAACCCCATATCGGCCATGTGCTAACACGCGTAATTAAGGATATGATCCCCAGGTATCAGACTATGAAAGGGAAATACGTCCCGCGAAAAGCCGGATGGGATACGCACGGACTTCCGGTGGAACTTGAAGTGGAGCGTCTGCTGGGCCTGAATGGAAAAGAACAGATTGAAGAATACGGTATGGAGCCGTTTCTGAAAAAATGTAAGGAATCCGTATGGAAATACAAAGGGATGTGGGAAGATTTTTCCGGAACGGTCGGTTTTTGGGCGGATATGGACGATCCATATGTGACGTATCATGATGATTTTATTGAATCCGAATGGTGGGCCTTAAAACAGATCTGGGATCAAAAGCTGTTATACAAAGGGTTTAAAATTGTCCCCTACTGCCCGCGCTGCGGAACGCCGTTATCTTCCCAGGAGGTGGCGCAGGGATATAAAAGCGTGAAAGAGCGTTCTGCGGTCGTGCGTTTCTCAGTCAAAGGGGAGGACGCCTATTTCCTGGCCTGGACGACGACGCCCTGGACGTTGCCAAGCAACGTTGCGCTTTGCGTCAATCCGGACGAGGAATATTGCAAGGTCAAGGCGGCTGACGGCTATATCTATTATATGGCCAAGGCTTTGTTAGATCAAACGCTTGGCAGGCTGGAGGATAAAGAGGCGGGCACGGCGGCCTATGAGATTCTGGAATCCTATCGAGGGAAGGATTTGGAAGGGAAGGCCTATGAGCCGCTCTTTGATTTTGCGGATGGCATCATTGAAAAGCAGCGTAAACGAGCGTTTTATATCACTTGCGACAACTATGTTACAATGACGGACGGTACCGGTATTGTCCATATTGCACCGGCGTTTGGCGAGGACGACGCCCAGGTGGGGCGTAAATACGATTTGCCGTTTGTACAATTGGTCGACAGCAAAGGCGAGATGACAGGAGAAACGGCGTATGCAGGCGTTTTTGTAAAAAAAGCGGATCGCCTGATCCTAAAGGATTTAGAGGACAAAGGCCTGTTGTTTGACGCGCCGAAGTTTGAACACGATTATCCGCATTGTTGGAGGTGTGATACGCCGCTGATTTATTATGCGAGGGAATCTTGGTTTGTAAAAATGACTGCGGTCAAAGAAGAGCTGATCCGCAATAACAATACGGTCAATTGGATTCCGGAATCCATCGGTAAAGGGCGTTTCGGTGATTGGCTGGAAAATATCCAGGATTGGGGCATTTCCCGCAACCGTTATTGGGGGACGCCGTTAAATGTCTGGGAATGTGAATGTGGCCGTCAGGAATGTATTGGCAGCCGCAAGGAGCTGGCGGAACGCAGCGGACAAACGGATGCGGCCACAGTCGAGCTGCACCGTCCCTATATCGATGAAGTGACATGGAAATGTCCGGATTGCGGCGGCGTGATGCGCCGTGTGCCGGAGGTGGTGGACTGCTGGTTTGATTCCGGCGCCATGCCGTTTGCGCAGCACCATTATCCATTTGAAAATAAAGAATTGTTTGAGCAGCAGTTTCCGGCTCAATTTATTTCTGAGGCCGTAGATCAGACGCGCGGATGGTTTTATTCGCTGATGGCGGAGTCCACGCTGCTGTTTCATCAGTCCCCGTATGAAAATGTCATTGTGTTAGGACATGTGCAGGATGAAAACGGCCAGAAGATGAGTAAATCCAAAGGCAATGCCGTCGATCCGTTTGAGGCGCTTGCGACTTATGGCGCAGACGCGATCCGCTGGTATTTTTATATCAATTCTGCGCCGTGGCTTCCAAATCGTTTTCACGGCAAAGCCGTGCAGGAGGGGCAGCGGAAGTTTATGGGTACGCTTTGGAATACCTATGCGTTCTTTGTACTGTATGCCAATATCGATGTATTTGACGCTTCCAAATACAGTCTGGAATATGACAAGCTGCCGGTGATGGATAAGTGGCTGTTGTCCAAGCTAAACAGCCTGATTGTAAGCGTGGATGCTAACCTGGGCAATTACCGGATTCCGGAAGCGGCCAGGGCGTTGGATGGATTTGTCGATGAGATGAGCAACTGGTATGTCAGAAGAAGTCGTGAACGTTTCTGGGCAAAGGGTATGGAG
>CAOJLW010000067.1 GCA_948438565.1 uncultured Lachnospiraceae bacterium
GGTCTAAGGGTTTATAGGTATCCCTCGAATAACCTAAATACATTATACAAGGAGATTGTTTATGCAAAAAACACCTTGGAGAACGCGTGACGGATGGAAAGTTTTGGCTTTGTTGTTTATTCTGGCGTTTGGACTGACGGGTCTGTCGTCCGATACGGTATGGGGCAAGGAGGCCGAGCGGCAAATAGATTCCCTGGACGATGTCTATATTACGGGATTTTTTCAAAATGCGCCCAATCAGCAGCTGCATTGGACCCACGTCCCTTTGCAAAATGCGACGGATCCGTTTTTTTTCCTTCCAGCAGGCGCGGATTCGGATACGGTTCGTATCTGGTTTGCAAAAAAAACAACCAATCAGACGACAGGAGCGTATGAGTACATACCGATGACAGGATATGTCACGATAGACGGAAAGCAAGTAGAGAGCGGAGATTTGATTGCGTTGCCCAAGGAGAATGGGACGCTTTCTATTGTAACGGGAAGCGGAAAAACATTGCGTATTGGCGTGAAGAAATCCGCCAGGGTTCCCTCTTTGTTTATTGAAACGGAATCGGGCAGCTTGAACAATATCCACGCCAATAAAGACAATAAAGAAAAAGGGGATATGCTGTTAATGCAGCAAGACGGAACAGTGGATTATCAGGGGACGTTAAAGCATATCAAAGGTCGTGGGAACGCTACCTGGGACAGGCCGAAAAAACCCTATAATATCAAACTGGATGAATCGGCCAATTTGCTGGGGATGGGGAAAGCGAAAGGATGGTGTCTTTTGGCCAATTATTTGGATACTTCCCTGTTGCGGAATCAAATTGTATATAACCTGGCCGAAGAGACCGGAATTTTATATACGATGGACAGCCGATCAATTGATTTATATTTAAACGGGAAATACCGCGGAACGTACCTGATGACAGAAAAAGTGGAAATTGATAAAAACAGGGTCAATCTTACGGATATGGAAAAGGTTACGGAAAAAGTCAACGATGCCGATTTGGACAGTTATCCGGCAGGAGGAACCGCAGGATACTGGCCAGGGACGCGAAAATGGGTCAACATCCCGCAGGATCCCGCGGATATCACAGGCGGCTATTTGATTGAACTGGAGTTAGACGAGCGTTATGCCGCAGAAGCCTGTGGATTTGTCACGAAGATTGGACAGGCGGTGACGATGAAGGCTCCGGAATTTGTTTCGAAAAATCAGATTCAATATATTGCGGATTTTTATCAGGGGATGGAGGATGCGATTTATTCGAAAACAGGATATAACGACCAAGGACGCCATTTTTCAGAATATATTGATGAAGAGTCTATTGCAAAAATGTATTTGCTACAGGAATATAGCTTAAATTTGGATACGGGCATTACGAGTTTTTATCTGTATAAGGACTCCGATATTACAGGAGATGGCAAGCTGCATATGGCGCCGGTATGGGATTTTGATATGGCAATTGGCAATCATGGAGTGCGTGACGGCGTGGATTTGAGCCGCCCAGACGTCTGGTGGGCCAATCAGGCCAAGATCTATAATCATCGGGAATATAAAAACCTGTTGGCGGAAGCGGTTGGACATGATTCTGTGAAAAGGCTGATTGTCGAACACTGGAACGAAGTGTTTGATCCTGCCGTTCGGGCGCTTTTGGAACAGGATACAGACTATCGTCCAAAAAAACTTCGTGGGATTACGGAATACCGGGAGGAACTAGCCGCATCTGCGGAACTGAATTTCGTGGCCTGGCCGGATTCTTTACAACATACGATTACCGGTATTTGGAATGGTGAAAATTTTACAAAAAGCTTAGATTATGTGGAAAACTTTTTAAAACAAAGGGAAGCGTTTTTAAATCGGGCGTTCGCCTACGGCCAGGCGTCCGGCTATACGCGTTTGAGCGGAACCGTTACGATTACAGGGAAGATGACGGTAGGGGAAACCGTAACGGTTCAAGTGGCGGACAGCAATGCAAAGTCGTTTTCCTATCAATGGATGGCGGATGGCGAGAAGCTTGCGGATGCTGTGGATGCGGCTTATGTATTGACAGAAGCGGAAATTGGAAAGAAAATTTCTGTGGAGGTCAGGGCGAAGGACGAACGGATTCTGGCGTCCCTGACGGGCGTTGCGTCACAGAAGGTACAGGCGTCTGGGTCGGATCCGATTGTGTTGGAGGTGGAAGGCGAGCTTGGGCCAAACGGGGATGGCGCCTATGCAGTTTCATCCGGAAAAGAGCAGGACATTCATGGCAAAGACGTGGAATATATGCAGGTGTCCTCTGATATGTACGCAAATGGACGATGGATTGTTGAATTTCCATATGCAGGCGCTTATCAGATGCAGATGGTTATGGCAGTGCCTACTTGGACGGATCAGGTGCGTTTGGAGTGGGCGCCAGCCGGTTCTAATAGCTTTACGGTAGTCAATGAGGATATTCCGATTGAGCAAACCGCAGCCAATGAGTACCGGGTATTTGACGGGCCGGTTTTAGTGGTGGAAGAGGCCGGAGAATATGATTTGAAATTTGGTTCCTGGACTGCCAATGCCAACTGGAAGCTGGATAAGTTTATTTTTACCTGTAATCATCCGGTTGCGCCGCCTTCTACGGATGAGCCGTTGGTTGTTGAAAAAGGAGAGACGCTGACGCTCAAGGAGTCCCTGGCTGTCCATAAGAACGGGAGCTTACGAAATCGTCCGGTCAACGGCAGTTATGTCGATTATGCCATTGACGTCAAAGAGAGCGGCGACTATGTGCTGACTTATTCGATTGGAGCCAATGAAGCGGCGGTAGAGGATGCGTTTCAGGTCTTAGTGGCGCCTTATTGGGAAGGGGTTTCGGATTATGATTTTTTGCAGAAGCTTGCGCCGGTACAGATGACGCGTTATTATGATCCGATTCAGGAGAAACAAAGCATTCATTTAGAAGCGGGAACCTATATTTTAAGGACAAAGGCGTGCAACGAGGGTTTTAGTCTGTCCCAGCTGCATATTACGGAACGAATTGTGACAGAAGCGCCTGCGGACGGTACGCCGGTTCGGATTTGGGCAGTGGATTTTAATCATGGCGATAAGTATCATGCGATTCAAAATGTTACGGCGGAGGATAAGGGCAATATCGGCTATGCCGCGCAGGGACTTGGGTTAG
Source organism: uncultured Lachnospiraceae bacterium (assembly GCA_948438565.1). Classification (GTDB taxonomy): domain Bacteria; phylum Bacillota; class Clostridia; order Lachnospirales; family Lachnospiraceae; genus Roseburia_B. Next base: position 3,132 of record CAOJLW010000067.1, read on the forward strand.
ATTACGCCTTACAGGTGAAAAAGGGCGGTATTTACAGTATTGTGTATCATTATACGGCTGCTCGGGATGGCTCCATGACGACGCAGTGTGTGGCGGACGGCACGGCGATGGATTTGGCGGTCAGTCAGCTTGTCGGTGCGACTGGAGGCGGCAGCTGGTATGAAAGCGATTATATCGATAGTGCGGCTGTGCCCATTTTGCTGAAAGAGGGCATAAACACCCTGCGTGTGCATTGGGATTTTGCAGATGTCAATTTAAAGGCGTTTACGCTTTGCTATCAGGGGAGCGCATTAAATTATGTAACCGATCTGTTAAAGGCGCTTCCAGAGAAGGATGCATTGACCTTAGACGATGAAGAGGCGGTGGAAAAGGCAAAAGTTTCCTATGATGCATTGACGAAAATCGAACAGAGCCAGATTCCGGAGGGCCTGGTTGTGAAGTTAAGAGAAGCGCTTGTGCAGATTCCGGTATTGCAGCTTGCCAAAGCCGTGGCTGAGGATCAAACAGATCTGGAACAGTCCTTTGCGGCCTACCGGCAAGAGGATTATCATCCGGACAAATGGGTACGGCTTGTTGCGGCGAAAGACAATGGATTACAGGCAATTGCCTGTGCGGAGACGATTGCAGAGTCCCACCGCGCGCTTCGGGACGCAAAGGCGGCGATGGCGGCGGTTGAGAGGAAATTGCAGGCTATCCGGATAACGTCCGATCGTACGACAATCCTTGCGCAGAGTAAGGCGTATCGGAGGAACGGTTTCTTAAACAGCCAGGTAAAGGTTGGGAATTATGCCGATTATTTTATTGATGTGCCGGAAGCGGGAGAATATACGTTTACGTATGCGCTTTATGCCGACGAGGCGGTTTCGGGTGCATTTGCCGTGAAATACGATGCCCGTGAATATCCGGAACAGGTGGAACAGGAATATGCGCGCGTGGATGTGCCAAAAGTGGAGATGGAAGGGAATCTGGTCAAAGAAATCCGCGGCACAATCGTTCTCAAGGAAGGAGAACAGACTGTCCGTTTTGAGACTCTGAGTGAAAAAGTGCGTTTAAACCGTATTAAAATTTGCAAAAAAACGACTGCGGAAATTGCAGTTTCCGAAGAGGGAGAAGCAGCCGTAATGGCCGCGGACAGTTTTTCGCAATCGTTTGGCCCTTGCATTTTGAAAAATGGAGCCGTAACTGAGACGACGGCAGGGACGACGCTTGAATATCCGGTTTTTGTAAAAGAAGAGACAGCAGGTGAGGTGGCGTATGTTTATGCATATGCCAAAGAGGGCGCGCCAAATTTGATCCTTTCTAAGGTGGAAGCAGACGGAAGCGAAAGCATATTGTCTCAGACGCCGGCAGGCAGGACGCAAAATGGCTATCAAGAATCCGAACGGACGCCCGTAATCCTTCCGGCAGGCGCCTATAATCTTCGCATTACCATGGAAAACGACGGCGTGGATTTAAAAAGCTTTGCAATTGGCCGCCGGGTTTTGTATATTCCGGCCAACGGTATCCGTTTGAATGCCTATCGGGTGCATCTAAAGCCTCAGGGAACCTTCCATTTAAGCGCGGTGTTGACTCCGGAACATACGACGTCACAGGTTACCTGGTCTGTCCGGGACGCGGCTGTTGCGCAAATAGACGAAAATGGCGTCGTGACTGCGCTACAGGAGGGCAGTACGGTAATTACTGCCGTGGCGGATAAACAGACGGCGCAGTGTGCCATAGTCGTCTCAAACGGGCCGGGAGATGTGACAGAACGACCGCCTGTTTCGACAGATCCGGATCAAACGGAGCTTGTCCCGAATTTTATCGGGGGTGTAGACGCGGCTGTTTTAACATCCGTTTTATATACAGGTGGAAATACGAAAAAGAGCACGGCCATAGATCTTACGATCCCTACCGGGGCGCAGCTTGCGTCTGTAACCTACGACTCCCAAAATCCGTCTGTTGCGACCGTATCGGCCGCGGGGATTGTCACCGCCAAAAAGGCGGGAACGGCGTCTATTCGCATAGGAATTACGCTGGCTAATGGAGAGACGGTTTGCTTATCCAGACAGATTACGGTAAAAAAAGCGTATATTAAGCTAAAAAAGACCCATTATTCGGTGAAAAAGGGCAAGACCATTACGTTAAAGGCGACGGCATATGGTTCCAATAAAAAAATCACGTATGTATTCGCCAATCAAAAGGGAAAAAAATTTGCGAAATTAACAAAATCTGGCAAATTGACCGGAACAGCTAAAGGTTCCGTAAAAATAACCGCCAAATCGGGAAATGTCAAAAAGACATTTACAGTCAAAGTCAAATAAGGCTTTTTAGACATTTCTCTGCTTTTTAGGAGTTAAACATGGATTTTTGTCAAAATAAACCTCAAATTTATCGACAGAAACAGAGCATTTTTGTATCCTTCCCATGGTAAAAATATCCGGTAAGCTAATGTATGCAAAGGGAATGCTTCGGGTACAAAACCAAGCCCCTTTGCATATAATAAGTATAACAAATTGAAATGCCGTCGATGTACAGTTCACCGGGGATCATACCGGGAAAAGAGGAAGGGAGAAAATTCATGGCAGATAAAATTTTTGAAAACAACCAGGTATCGATTGTAGGGACGATTATATCCGATTTTCGGTATAGTCATGAGGTCTATGGAGAGGGGTTTTATATGGTCGATCTCTCCGTCAACCGTCTGAGCGATTTTGTGGATATTATCCCGATTATGGTATCCGAGCGGATCGTGGACACTACGCAAAATTGCGAGGGGCAAATGATTTATGTAACTGGGCAGTTCCGATCCTATAATCGGCATGAGGAAAAGAAAAACCGGCTGATGCTTTCCGTTTTTGCACGGGAGCTGGAATTTATTGAAGAGGAAACGGAAGAATATAAGAGCAATCAGATTTATCTGGACGGTTATGTATGCAAAGAACCGATTTACAGAAAAACGCCGTTAGGCAGGGAAATTGCAGATTTATTGATTGCCGTCAACCGTTCTTATGGAAAGTCGGATTACATACCATGTATATGTTGGGGAAGGAATGCAAGATTTGCTTCCGGATTCCAAGTGGGAAGCCACGTGGAGATTTGGGGGCGGATCCAAAGCCGTGAATATGTGAAAAAAATTGCTGAAAATCTGACTGAAAAACGAATTGCCTATGAAGTGTCTGTCAGTAAAGTGGAACGTTTGGAATAAAAGTTGCTTTTTTAGGAAATATATGTTATTTTAATAAAATCTGGAAATGGGGTATTGCAAACGGAAGAGAAGTGGGACTGTCCGATAACAGAGGAGGTTAATATGGCGACTGGAAACGTACAGGTATATTATGGCACAGGCAGAGGAAAATCGCCTGCGGCGCTTGGCAGAGCAATACGTGCCGCTTCGGAAGGAAAGACGGTTTTTATTATCCAGTTTTTAAAAGGAAAAACAGATGACGAGATGGAGTATCTAAAAAGACTGGAACCAGAGATTAAATTTTTCCGTTTTGAAAAGTCTGCGGAATATTTTAATGCGCTTTCCGAGGAAGAAAAGTTAGAAGAAGGGAAGAATATCAAAAACGGCATTAATTTTGCTAAAAAAGTCCTGACAACCGGAGAATGTGATTTATTGATTTTAGATGAAGTGCTGGGTCTTGTGGATTTTGGATTGATTGATGTCTCTGAGCTTCAGAACCTGATACAGGCCAGATTGGAGGAGACGGATTTGCTTTTGACCGGATGGGTGCTGCACGAGGATTTGCGTCCTTATATCGATGAAATTTATCATCTGATGCCGGAAAATTAGATAGATGGCGGCTATTGACAAAATAACAGGCAAAGTGTTATATTGCATATAACAGGAAAATTAAATAGAACCGGATAGAGGTCGCGTAATCCATGAGTATCTTATCGGATGCAGCAGGTGCAGAGGAAGATAAGCAAAAGGGGAAAACGCCGAAAGAGATCCTGCCTGCAGGGATTTGCTTGGGCATATATTTAAGAGATATATGACTGTCATCTTTTTCACAGAGATGGTGCGCTATCGTGTTGTGGATGTAACTCTAAGACCGGCTCAAACCAAGGGCCGGTTTTTCTATCAAAGGAAAGGATTTTATCAGAATACTAGGAGGAAATGAAATGGCAATTTTTAAAGGCGCTGGTGTAGCGATCGTAACTCCGATGAAGGAAGATTTTACCATTCATTACGAAAAATTAGAAGAATTAATTGATTTTCAGGTAAAACAGGGGACGGATTGCATTATTATTGCAGGGACGACGGGGGAAAGTTCCACGCTATCCATGCAGGAGCATAAGGAGGTAATTGAAGCCGCTGTTCGTTTTACGAACCACAGGGTTCCGGTTGTGGCGGGAACCGGCTCAAATTGCACGCAGACGGCGATCCAGCTTTCCAAAGAGGCGGAGGAAGCCGGTGCGGACGGACTGCTGATTGTTACGCCATATTATAATAAGGCTACGCAGTCCGGCCTGATTGGGCATTATACGCAGATTGCAAAAGAAGTCAAGCTGCCGATTATTATGTATAATGTGCCGGGACGCACCGGGTGTAATATTTTGCCGGAGACTGCGGCATACTTATACCAAAACGTTGAAAATATCACCGGCATCAAAGAAGCGACCGGCAATGTGTCCCAGGCGGCAAAGACCATGTATCTGACGGATGGAAAGCTGGATATGTATTCCGGAGAGGACGGCATTGTGGTTCCGCTTTTGGCAATTGGAGCAATTGGAGTGATTTCCGTATGGTCTAATGTTGCGCCCAAGCAGGTGCACGATATGTGTATGAAGTTTTTTGACGGCGATATCGCAGGAGCAGCCAGGATGCAGTTAGAAGCAGAACCATTGGTGGATGCGTTGTTTAGCGAGGTCAATCCAATTCCTGTCAAAAAGGCCTTAAATCTGATGGGAATGCAGGTAGGGCCGCTGCGCGCGCCCCTTTTTGAAATGGATAGGGAAAAGGCTAAAAAGTTGGCAGAGACTATGAAGGCATACGGCCTTAAGACAGAAGTTTCATACTGATAAGAAAAATCTGAGGGGATTGGATATGGGATATCCCTGCAAAACATTACAATGGAGGAAATCATGACAAAAATTATCATGCATGGCTGCAACGGTAAAATGGGAAAAATCATCGCCGGCCTCTGTCAGGAGGATCCGGAGGCGGAAATTGTTGCAGGCATTGATATTATAGATGAGGGGAATACAAAGTTTCCGGTATTTACGGATATTGCTAGATGTGATGTGGCGGCTAATGTGCTAATTGATTTTTCCAATGCAAAGGCTGTGGATAGCGTAATTGATTACTGTGTGGCAAAAAAACTGCCGTTGGCGCTTTGCACGACCGGACTGGATGAGCGGCAACTGCAAAAACTGGATGAAGCAAGCGCGCAAATCGCCATTTTAAAATCGGCAAATATGTCTCTTGGGATCAATATGTTATTTGAGCTGCTGCAAAAAGCGGCAAAGGTTTTGGCGCCGGCAGGGTTTGATATGGAGATTGTCGAAAAACATCATAATCAAAAAGTAGATGCGCCAAGCGGCACAGCGCTTGCTCTGGCAGACGCGCTCAATGATGCGATGGAGCAGTCTTATGCCTATACGTTTGATCGCAGTAAAGAGCGCAAGAAAAGGGAACGCAAAGAGATCGGGATTTCTGCTGTCCGCGGCGGGACGATTGTGGGTGAACATACCGTGATATTTGCCGGTGCGGATGAAGTCATTGAGATAAAGCACACTTCCTATTCCCGAACGGTATTTGGTAAAGGAGCGGTGGAAGCGGCCAAATATTTGAAGGGCAAAGAAGCCGGTTATTATGATATGCGTAAGTTGGTGGAATCGGTTTAATGATAGAAAAACGGCTGTCGGACGACAGCCGCTTTTTTTAAGATCTGGTAGTTGGCAAGCCGGAATTGGCTACATATTGTTTGATGGCAGCAAAGCTTTCCGGACTGATCACGTGCTCCATACGGCACGCGTCTTTGGCGGCAGTCGTTTCATCAATGCCAAGCGAGGTTAGCCAGTCTGTGATAAATGTATGGCGTTCATAGATCATATCCGCAATCTCATGTCCTTTGTCTGTCAGGGAGATAAATCCGGATTCATTGACCGTAATATAGCCGTTTTCCCGCAGATGCTTCATGGCAACGCTGATACTGGATTTTTTATAATTCATTTCTGATGCAATGTCAACGGAGCGGACGACGGGAAGACGTTGGCTTAGAATGAGGATAGTTTCTAAATAGTTTTCTGCTGATTCATTAATATTCATAAATAGCTCCCTTAATGATAGTTCTTATTTGTATCGTTTTAATTTCAGTGTATTCTGTTCGGTTTGCGTCGTATAAATTTCAAGTCTGCCTTCCAAGCAATCCATAGTATGCGACATCAGAGTGTTGTTTTCCTGCTGATATACATAAAATTCTTCGGTTAGATCGTAGTGCTTAGAAATTGTTTGTTTGATGTCAGACACATCGGATTGCAAAGCGGCTGCTTGGGATTCGATCTGATCAAAATGGTGATCCATTTGCTGGAAGTGGATATCCGTTTGCTCGAGTCGGTTATCTACTTGCTCGAATCTGGAGTCCATTTGCTCAAAGCGAATATCCATTTGCTCAAGTCGGTTGTCCATTTGCTCGAGTCTGGAGTCCGTGTGATCGAACCGGTTGTCCATTTGCTCGAAGCGGGTATCCATTTGCTCAAGCCGGTTGTCTATTTGTTCGAAGCGGGTATCCATTTGCTCAAGCCGGTTGTCTATTTGTTCGAAGCGGACATCCATTTGCTCGAGCCGGTTGTCTATTTGTTCGAAGCGGACATCCATTTGCTCGAGCCGGTTGTCCATTTGCTCGAAGCGGGCATCCATTTGCTCGAGTTGGTTATGGATTGGTATCATGAGGTTTGCAATAGCTTGTAAATCTTCAGTGGTTAATGCCATATGATGATTCCCCCTTTATGTTGGAAAAGTGTTGGGGTAAGTGTGGAAGTGCAATATGTTTCTGTATAGTATAACATAGTTTGGGGATAAAGTCATTTTATTTATACCAGGATTTTCAAATAGAATTCTATAGGCGTAGGAATGCTGTTAGAACAGAAAAGTGGATGCCAGAGAAGATGAGGAGGAGACAGGGTATCGGAAGAAACCGTCTTTGACAGTCAGATGTCAGTTGCTTTTTTTGATAATGGAAAATAAAGATCGGAAGAGCGTCGTGTAGGGAAAGAGTGTTCGTGCATGTGTAGAT
>CAOJLW010000068.1 GCA_948438565.1 uncultured Lachnospiraceae bacterium
GGGGACAGGCTGTTGTGGTACCGCAGGCATGATACGAACGTTTCCGACTTTTCCCATGGGACAATCCTGCAAATGTTAAACAAGCGCCGGATCCTGCTTCGTGCGTTGTACAAACGGAAAAAACAGTGGAAACGCTAAAAAATTTGTGAAAACTGTACAAATGCTTTCCAATGGGAATGATTGACAGAAAGGCCAAAAAGTTATATATTATTCTTATTGTTGTTTCAATGTAGGATGTACCAGGTAACAGGAGAAGGATCATTGAAGGAATGGAGAAGATATGAGTACAAAGAGAAGAAGGAAAAGTAAAAGGAACAAAATCATTTTATTTGTATGTGAACTAATTGTACTGGTCGTGTTGCTGGTGGGGTTAAACGTCTATTCGAAGATGGGAAAAGTAGAGAGTACCGGCGAGATTGAAGAAAAAGAAGTGGAAATTGAGCTGGATTCTGAAACGGCGGAAGTTTTAAAGGGGTATACCAATATCGCCCTGTTTGGATTGGATAACCGTGAGACAGGCAGGTATGACGGCGGAAACAGCGATTGTATTATGATTGCAAGCATCAACAACGATACGAAGCAGGTGAAGCTGGTTTCCGTATATCGCGACACATTTTTAAACGTAAAAGAAGATACTTATAATAAAATCAATTCCGCATATTCCTATGGCGGTCCAAAAGGCGCGATTGCAGCGCTCAATAAAAACCTGAATCTGGATATTGTCAATTATATTTCCGTAGACTTCGGCGCTTTGGTAGAGGCTGTCGATTTACTGGACGGGGTGGAATTGACGCTTACGGATCAGGAAGTGCAAATTATGAACGATAACTATATCGATGAAATCAACCAGGTGACGGGTCATAACTCAAGCAAGTTGAGCAGCGGCGGCACTTATACCGTAGACGGCGTGCAGGCTTTGGCGTATTGCCGGATCCGATATACCGCGGGGGACGATTTTAAGCGTACCGAGCGTCAGAGGAACGTATTGGCCAAGATGATCGAGAAGGCCAAGGGATCTAGCATTGCTACGGTCAGCAGCCTGATTGATACGATGTTTGATGAAGTTTCCACGAGCTATACGAGCGGCGGTCTGTTAGAGCTGGCAAGCAACGTGATGGACTATGAGCTGGCGGATACCCATGGATGGCCGTTTGAGCTTTGCACCGGGGATTATGGCTCAAAAGGCAGTCTGGTCGTGCCGACGGATCTGGAGACAAATGTCAAAGAATTGCATGAATATCTGTTTGACGAGAAAAATAACGTATCCAATACGGTAAGCGCAATCAGCGATTATATTGTAAATTATACAGGCTGCTCTACAAGCGCGGCTACTAGGATGGATAACCCATTGACCGGGGATGACAATACCAGTACAACGGATACCGGGTATGTGATGCCGGAAGAGGGGGACGCAGAATAAAAATATGGCAAGGTGAAAGATGGAAACACATCTTTCACCTTTTTTGTGTCGTGGAAAAGATCTTACTGCTATGAAGTGTGAAAGCATCTGACTGTCCTATGAAACAAAAACCCTCCGAATTGCCAAGCGCCGTTGGCGCTGGTTCGGCAACGACCGAAACGGAGCATAGAGGATGCGCACATTTTTTTTACATATGTTTTTCACAAAAATAACACAAATTAACGGTAAACTTGCAGAAAATACATAAGAATGACGTTGATGTAAGCGCACAAACCAAGATACAAACAGAAAGGAAGTTTTAGGTATGGACGGATTTGACAATCAAAATGTCCCGGATAACCAGGGCAGCTATCAGAACCAGATGGATTACTATTCTTATGGACAAACGGAACAGGCCGGATATGCGGATACTTATACAGAGAATGCTTATGGGGAGGCCGACGGCATTTACCGGCCCTATGAGGCGCCGCCAAAACCCAAGCGTGAAGGGAGCGGCTTTGGCCAAAAGCTATTGAAATGCCTGGCGTTGGCTTTGACGTTTGGTATTGTGGCAGGGACGGCGTTTACCGGGACGACGCATTTTTTTGGCGCAGTCACCGACCCACAGCCGTCTGAAGGACAGGAGGATTTGCCTGCGTCCGGCGCGGATTTGAATATTGCGGAACCGACGGAAACCGTAGATTCTATCGCAAGTCATCCAAATGGCGGCAAATCGCAGTCCGTACAGGGAGCCGTAACCGATGTTTCGGATATTGTGGATCAGGCGATGCCGTCGATTGTGTCGATTACCACAATTGCCAGAACGCAGACGCCAAGCTTTTTCTTTGGAGGAATGCAGGAGTATGAAAGCGAGGGCTGCGGTTCCGGGATTATTATCAGTCAGGATGAAGAAAACCTGTATATTGCGACCAATAACCATGTAATAGAAGGCGCGCAGACGTTAACGGTTTTGTTTGCGGATAATAAGACGGTCAACGCACAGATTAAGGGAACCGATGCTAGCACCGACCTGGCGGTGGTCAGCGTAGCTTTAGACGATATTGAAGAGGAGACAAAAGAGACAATCCGTGCAGCCGTATTTGGGAATTCCGAACAGTTGAAAATCGGTCAGACAGCGATTGCGATTGGAAATGCCCTGGGATACGGACAGTCTGTGACGACAGGCGTTATCAGTGCGTTGGACAGGGAAGTGTCGGTGACCAGTGAGACGGACGGCAGCACAATCACCAATGAACTGATGCAGACGTCGGCGGCCATCAATCCGGGCAATAGCGGTGGGGCGCTTTTAAATGGAAACGGCGAGGTGATTGGCATTACCTCCGTTAAATATTCGGAAACAAGCGTGGAAGGGATGGGATATGCGATTCCGGCCGATACCGCAATTCCGATTATTCAGCAGTTGATAACCAGAGAGCTTGTGAGAGGAACGGACAGCGCATATTTTGGCATTTCCGGCGTTGACGTTACGGAAATTGTTTCCGATACCTATCAGATGCCAAAAGGCGTTTATATCGCTCAGGTTGTGGAAGGCAGCGGCGCTGCCAATGCCGGACTGATGCAGGGGGATATTCTGACCCGGTTCGATGGGCGCAATATTACATCTATGGATGAAGTGCAGGGATTGCTGCGTTATCTGACGGCGGGGACGACGGTGGAAGTGACGTTCCAGCGTGCGCAAAACGGCGAATACAAAGAGCAGACCGTAGAGGTGACGTTAGGCAGTAAACGCTGACATACAGGCGGATGGGAAGATTCCGGCAGTTTTTGGAAAAGCTGGCATGAGATTCTTCCCGTCCGTTTCTTTCTTTTTGGGCAAGGGTATAGTATAATGGCAGATAAAGGCATTAAGACAGGAGTGGAGGGGTAATGAGAAAATATATAGGGATATTAGCGGCCTGCATATGTCTGCTGCTGCCAGGGACTGCGTTCGCGCAGGAGTGTGCGCTTAGAGAGCCGGAAGGCGAATTTCATATACCGGAAATGTCGGAAGAGATAGAGGCTCTTTTAGGCGGTGTGCCGGACAATGTCACAGAGCAGAAAGAAGGGGAATTGTACCGCCTGCTGAAAAAGAACGCAGAGCTTGCTTCCTGTGCGCAGCAGTTATCGGATCGCGTATACGATCCGCGTAAAGAGGGGAAGGTAACGCCGGTGCGTTTGCAGAGTTCCAATACCTGTTGGGCGTTTTCTTCTCTGGCGGCGGGGGAACAGTCTTTGATTTATAAGGGGCAGGCAAGTCCGGCTTCCCTGGATTTATCCGAGGCGCATCTGGCGTATTTTTTTTATCATCCGGTCGTGGATCCGCTTGGGAATACGGCGGGAGACGGCAATGCGAATATTTCCGGGTCGGATTTTTTGTCCGTAGGCTCCAATACGATTTTTTCTACGTTTGCATTGGCAAATTGGGTGGGGGCAGCCGACGAGTCGGTGGCGCCTTTTGACGGATTGACGCAGGATACGGTTTATGCGGATTCTTTGGCCTATGCGGATACGGCGCATTTGCAGAATGCGTATTGGATCAATTTTAAAGATGTGGATGCGGTTAATATAATCAAACAGATGATCCGCAAATATGGGGCGGCGGCCATTAACCTGTATTGGGGTTACCGCTATTATAACAGCAGCCATTGCGCTTATTATTTCCCGTTGGATTCGTCGCAGCCCAATAACCATTCCGTTACCATTGTAGGCTGGGACGATACGTATCCAAAGGAAAATTTTAACGAGGCGTACCGTCCGCAGCAGGACGGAGCCTGGATTGTCAAAAACAGCTATGGAGAAGGCTTTGGAGAAGGCGGTTACTTTTATCTTTCCTATGAGGACAGCGCGGTCAATTCCGGCAATACCAGCGCGAATCGCGCCAGAGCCTATGTGTTTGACTTTGAACCGGCAGACAATTATGACCGCAATTATCAATATGACGGATCTGCCGGAGCATATAACGTTACAAACCGCACAAGCGCATGGACGAAGGTGGACAGCCAGGGTTCGATTGCCAATGTGTTTACAGTACATAATGGGGCGGGCGTCTATACGGAGGAATTGAAAGCCGTATCGTTTGCATTGTTTGATACGGCGGTTTCTTATCGTATCCAGATTTACAAAAATCCGGTGGATCCAAAGGATCCTACATCCGGCGTCGCTTTGCTGACACAACCGGTGGTTGGGAGTACAAGCTATGCCGGATATTATACGGCGCCATTGGATACGCCTGTGCTGTTGAACGCCGGGGACGTGTTTTCCGTTGTGATTACTTTGGAAAAAGAGAGCGGGGAACCGGTGGAATTTTTTGTGGACAAGACATATCAAAACGGGAATTGGGCGTCTTTTACGAATGCAGTGGAAGAAGGGCAGAGTTTCCGCTTTGTAGACGGCCAATGGGAGGATATGGCGGCGTATGGCGCGACTGTCCGGCTGAAAGCTTTTACGGACGTCAAGGATACGGCGGCTGCGGAACGGATTACGCTGCCTGGTTTGCAGCGGGATTCCGACGGAGTTTATATGTTGGATCTTTGGATGGGAGAAAACTATACGATCCAGTCTGCGGTTTACCCGTCGTCGGCCGGACAGACGCTGCAGTGGACATCTTCGGATCCTGCGGTAGCGACAGTGGACGCGGGCGGCGTATTGACGCCCGTCGGCGTCGGAAGCGCGTTGATAACCGGGTCGGCTTTGGATGGAAGCGGCCTGTCGGCAACAATTCGAGTCCATGTGAAGCAAAAGGCGGCTCAGATTTTGTTAAGCGATTCCTTTTTGGAGCTGGAAATCGGGGAAAGCGTGGCGTTGAATGCGGAATTGTCTCCGGCCGGCTCATGGGGCGGCCCGGTATTATGGAAAAGCTCTGGGAATGCGGTTTCAGTGGATGATGCAGGCGTGGTAGAGGCGATAAAAGCCGGTGAGGGCAAGATTACGGCCTATTTGGAATCCGATCCGGGCATCTACGCGGTTTGCTCCATTCAGGTGGTAGAAGAGGCGAAGCGTCAGATCGGAGAGACTGGAAGCGCCGCTACAGGAAGCAGGGACGCAGTGGAGGTAAACGGAATCTCTCGCGCCGTGGCGACGGGAGGGGCAAAGACTTCCGATAATTCTGTCGAAGAGGCGCTTGGTTGGTGTCTGGCGTTTGGGATTGGCGTCTGGTTGATGAAAAAGGGGATGCGTGGTTTGCGTCATAAGAGTCAGTGATTGGGGAGAACAGACGTCAGCAAGAGAGCAGGCTTGGCGGTTGTTCAGATCCTCTTTCCTGAATTTTGCATAGGCGCCAGTATTGTAAATTAAAAAAGGTTGTGCTACAATTTATATGATTGTTACCTCAAATCCGTTTCAGAGATTTCCAGAGAAAGGAGGCATTTCATGCGGAAGAAGAAAATTGTGATTGCACTGGGCCATGAGGCCTTGGGGACCACACTGCCGGATCAGAAGGCAGCATCAAAAAAGACGGCCAAAGCTGTGGCGGATTTGATTGAGGCGGATTATCAGGTTGTAATTTCACATAGCAACGGGCCGCAGGTCGGCATGATCCATACGGCGATGTCTGAGTTTTGCAAACTGCACCCGGAATATACGGCGACGCCGATGTCCGTCTGCTCAGCTATGAGCCAGGGATACATCGGCTATGACTTGCAGAATGAAATCCGGACCGAATTGTTAGGCCGCGGGATTTATAAGACGGTCGCTACGATTTTGACGCAGGTATGCGTCGACCCTTATGACGAGGCCTTTTACCATCCGACGAAAGCCATTGGGCGTATTTTGGATCAGGAAGAGGCGGAATCAGAAGAAAAAAAAGGCAATCACGTTACGGAAGCCAAAGATGGCTATCGCAGAGTCGTTGCGGCGCCCAAACCGATGGATATTGTGGAAATTGACGCAATCCGTGCGTTAAGCGATGCGGATCAGGTGGTGATTGCGTGCGGCGGCGGCGGGATTCCGGTGTTGGTACAGGCCAATAAGCTAAAAGGCGCAAGCGCAGTCATTGAAAAAGACTTAGCGGCCGGCAGATTGGCGGAGCTTTTGGATGCGGATATGTTTGTGATTTTAACGGGGGAGGATAAAGTCTGTCTCAATTATAATACGGCGGAAGAAAAGCCGCTCGATACCATGACGACGGCCATGGCCCGCGCTTATATGGCAGAGGGGCAGTTTGAAGAGGGGACGATTTTGCCCAAGATTCAGGCCGCAGTCGATTTTATCGGCGATTCTGCAATCCGGACAGCGTTGATAACCAGGTTAGACAAGTCTAAAGAAGCAATGGCCGGATCGACAGGGACTATAATCCATAAATAGATGATGTATGTAAGGAAAGGATATCAGATGAAAATATTAAAGAGATTGACTGCGTTGGCGTTGGTATGTTTGTTGACAATCACGACAGGCGTTGGAAATATTCAGGCGGCGTCAGCGGCAGATAGCATAGAACAGGCAGCGGAGACAGCAGACGAAGCGGAAGCTTTGGTCAACTTCCTGGTGGTAAATGAGCCGATGGTTACAACGCCCGGACAGCAGATGATTATGATGGGGATCGGCGACGGAAGCCAGCCGGTGACTGCCGCAGAGCTGTCCTACCGCAACCGGGATACCGGGGAAGTTTTAAGAGTGGCTGCATCGGAGATTTTGGACGATTTTGTTGTGTTTCAAATGGATTTTCCGGATGAAAGCAAGCGGGGCGTTTATGAGCTTTTGGACGTCGCCTATACGGTCGGCGATATCGACAGCATGGCTTCGTTTGCGGAAATGGGAATAGACGACGCGGTATTTGGCGTTGGCGAGGTTGTGGAAAGCACGCCGGACGATGTGCTTTTGACAGATGAAGAGCTGGAGGCTTTGGCTGCGGAAACCGAGATGAGTATCGTATCCTTGGATGAGGAGGGAAATCCGGCGGCTGAGGGTTCGATTCAGGAGGCTATGGAGCAGGCGGGTTGTGAAGATGAGACTGTTCGCGCTGATGGCTCGGCAGTTGTCAAAAAAGGCGCGGCTAAAGGAGTGGACGCAACCGGTATGAGCAGTCTGGTGGTCGTACTGGACGCCGGACATGGCGGCAGCGATCCCGGCGCGTCGGCAAATGGAATTGTGGAAAAGACCGTCAACTTAAAAATTGCCCAGTACTGCAAAGCGGAGCTGGATGAGTATGCCGGGGTGATGGTCTATATGACGCGGACGACCGATACATATTTATCTCTGGCGGCGCGTGCGCAGGTGGCGATTGATAAAAAAGCGGACGTATTTATCAGCCTGCATAATAATTCCAATACCAGTTCCATCCCCTGCGGCGCCAATGTATATTATCCCAATGCCAATTATAATCAAACGTGCGGGGCGACCGGAAAAGCTTTGGCGACAGTGATCGAATCCAAGCTTACCGATTTGGGACTGGCCAGCGGCGGCATTCATATCCGAAATACGGAAAATGGCACGAAATATCCGGACGGCAGCGCAGCGGATTACTATGGCGTAATCAAACGGTGTAAGGAAAACGGCATTCCGGCCTTGATTGTAGAGCACGCGTTTATTTCCAATGCCTCAGACGCTCAGAATTATCTGACTACGGACGCACAGCTGAAAAAGTTGGGCGTTGCGGATGCGACGGCGGTTGCGGAATATTACGGGTTGGAAAAAGGCCTTGGCTTTAACAGCATTCAGTCCGCCAGCGGCACGACGATGGATTTGAGCTGGTCTGCCGTAGACGGGGTGACAGGGTATAGCATTGCCAGGAGCGTCGCAAGCGGCGACGGTTTTGAGGAAGTGGCAAAGATTACATCCGCAAAGACAACGACATGGAGGGACACGGGATTAAAGCCGGGTACGACGTATTATTATAAGATCCGTACCTATACGCAGTCCGGTTCCGATATAAAATATGGGAAATACAGTAAAGTGGCGTCCGGGACGACCATGGATAATCCGATGATTTCCTCCATCAAATCCAAAAGCAGCAAAGAGCTGGTGATTAGCTGGTCTACGATTAACAATGCGGCCAATTATGAAATTTATCGTTCTACCAAGAAAAACGGCACATATAAGCTGATTGCATCAGTTGCGGGGATTAACCGGGTCAGCTATTCGGACAAAACGGTCAAACCCGGGAAGAAATACTATTATAAAATACGCTCGATTGGTCAGGCGGACAATACGACGATTTACAGTGATTACAGTGATCCGATTGCGGCGCGTACTGCAAAAGTCCCGACGGATCTGTCCGTGAAGTCGCAGGGGACAAATACGCTCCGGGTATCCTGGACAGTGGATCCAAATGCGGCCGGTTATATTATCAAACGCGCGACCTCTGCCAAAGGGAAGTATCAAAAGGTGGGAACTGTAGAAGGCGGTTCGACGAAATATTATGACGATGATACAGTGAAAGCAGAGACCACTTATTACTATATGGTGCAGGCGTATAATCGCAATAACGGAAAAAAGGGTTACAGCGGATATGGCGGAACGGCTTCTGGTAAGACCATTAAAAAGACGGCGATTACCAAGATTGTCAATAATTCTTCCAAGAAGCAGACGGTTAGCTGGAAAAAAGTAAACGGCGTGGACGGCTATGTTCTTTACCAGAGTACAGCAAAAAATGGAAAGTACAAAAAAGTTAAAACGATTACTTCGGTTAATACGACTTCTTACAAGGCGACAGGATTAAAAGCAGGCGTTAAATATTTTTATAAGGTAAAGACCAGAAAGAAGGTAAACGGCGTCGTAGGGTATGGCTCCGCTTCCGCCGCCCATAGTGCATGGACGCCAAACAAGCCGGCGATCACGTCCGTACAGGGGAGTACGGGAACTTCACTCCAGATTTTTTGGAATCCGGTCGGAGGCGCCCAAAGCTATGATATCTACCGCTCGGAAGCAGAAAATGGCAGCTATGAGAAAATAGCTTCCGCGGCAGGCACGGATGTCAGCTATACGGATACAGGACTTAAAATGACGCAGCAGTATTTCTATAAAATAGAAGCGAACGTCAAAGGCTACAAAGCTTCCGGCGTCAGCGGGATGAGCGCGCCGTTGGGAGGATATCCGATTCGCAGTACCGACATTACCGCTTTAACGGTAGAGGGACGTGGGTTAAAGCTGGCCTGGAATTCCGTAAGCAATATTTCTGGATATCAGATTTACCGGAGCACAAGCCAAAATGGCAATTATGAGCTTTTAACGATGCTTCCGGAGACGGCGTCCAGCTATGTCGATGTTGCCGTAGCGCCGGAGGTTGTCTACTATTATAAGATTGTGCTGGTCAATACGTATGAAAGCCAGACGATTTACGGCAGTGAATCTGCGGTCGTATCCGGTAAAATACCAGCTGTCCAATAAAAAGGAAAGTAGGAGAAAAAGAATGAAAAAAATATGGAACCAATGCGTCCTGTTGTTTTGGTGTTTCGTATGGCTGATTCTGGCCGCGCCAAACGACGTTCATGCGGTCAATAGCATCTATGCAAGCGCGACGGCAATATCCAGCAGTAAAATTGAATTGACTTGGGAATCCGTGGAGCAGGCGGAAGGCTATGCGATTTATCGGAAGGGCCCCACAGAGTCAGGGTATCGGAAATTGAAGACGGCTTATAGTACGGTTTATGTAGACTCCTCCGTCAGCGCTGGGGTTACGTATTATTATAAAGTCATCCCTATAAGCCGGGAAACAGGAAAAAAGACGCCAGGCTTTCAGACATCGCTTAAGGCAAAAGCGCCAAAGCAGGTGTCGATTGACCGGGTTACC
>CAOJLW010000069.1 GCA_948438565.1 uncultured Lachnospiraceae bacterium
AATAACCCGGAAAAGCTGCTGCTGATCGGGGGGCCGCCCTGTCAGCCGTTTTCCAAAGCCGGATATTGGGTGACCAATGAGAACCGCAGCGGCAATGCGGATCCCAGAAATATGATTCTCCCTTATTTTAAGTTGATTTCAGAAATCAAGCCGGATGGATTTGTATTGGAAAACGTAGAAAGCATCCTGCATCCGTCCAATCGGGCGGCAGTGGATACAATTTTAGAAAATATGGAAAAGCTCGGGTATCGCTACTCTATGTTAAAGCTCAATGCGGCGGATTATGGCATTCCGCAAAAGAGAAAACGGGTCTTTTTTTTGGCAAGTAAAAAAGCGATTGACGCAGTTCTCCCACAGACGCACGGCGATCCCAAAATGAGGGAAAAAAATCCGAAGCTTTTGCCCTATGAACGGGCCATTGACTGGATTGGCTGCTTTGACAATCCGGAATCGATCGGTGCGGAACAGTTGGGAGCGCAGGGAAAATGGGAGTACGAACTGACCTGCGTTCCGCCGGGGACAAATTATATTGCTCTTTCTCAAAAAGCCGGACATCCTTCGCCTGTCTTTGTGGCGGGTAAACGGTATTGGAGCTCCTTGTTAAAGCTGCATCCACTGTATCCGTCTTGGACGGTGATTGCAAGTCCCGGGCATTGGGAAGGGCCGTTTCACTGGACCAATCGGCGGCTTTCAATTCGGGAGTGCGCCGCGTTGCAGACCTTTCCGGACGATTATCTATTTTATGGCAGCGAGCGTTCGGTGCATAAACAAATCGGCAATGCGGTGCCGCCGTTGCTGGCGGAAAAAATTGTAACGGAATTGTGCAGGTGGATATAATGGATAAGCCAAACATAGTCAGCCTGTTTGCAGGCGCGGGAGGATTGGATATTGGATTTCGAAACGCCGGGTTTCGGGCCGTATATGCAACGGACGTCTGGCAGGTGGCGTGCGATACGTTAATGGCAAACCATATGGCCGATGAAGTGGCGTGCGACGATATTCGCAAGATTGATTTTCGGCGTATCGCAGACCGGCATGGGCCGATCGATTGTGTGATTGGCGGTCCGCCTTGCCCGCCATACAGTCAGACCAGGCATTATTTAATTGGAAAAGCGGACGGATTACAGGATGAAAAAGCGGGGTTTGCCGTTCCGGAATATTTTCGCGCGATCCGTGAAATAAAGCCCAAGGTGTTTTTCTTTGAAAATGTCGATGGGTTTGCATTTAAAACGCATCGGGAAGCGTTTGATTTTTTGGAGAAGGAGAGCGGGAAGCTGGGGTATCAGATTACATATCAGGTGGTCAACTGCGCCGATTACGGCATACCGCAGACCAGAAAGCGTTTTTTTTGCGTAGGCGTCCGACTGGGAGAGGGGAAGGCGTTTTCGTTTCCGGGTGCAACGCATTCCAAAGAAGGCAAGATTCCGGGGACTCTCCCATGGACGACTTGCCGGGAAGCAATCGGGGAATTTGACAATATTACAGAAGAAGAAAAACTTCAGCGTCCCGGTTCGAAGGATTATGATCTGTTTGTAAAGATTCCTCCGGGGGATAACTACCTGTACTATACCGAAAAACGGGGATGCAAAGATCCTAAATTCAAATGGAAATCCCGGTATTGGACATTTTTGCTCAAACTGAGTCCGGATCGGCCTTCCTGGACGCTGCAAGCCAGTTTTTCCAATAATCAGGGGCCGTTTCATTGGAGAAACCGTTTTCTGCGTATTGAAGAGGCCAAGCGAATTCAGACGTTTCCGGACGACTATATTTTGACCGGGGATTTTAAAGAACAGTGGCGGCAAATCGGCAATGCGGTGCCGTCTAGGATGGCGGAAATCATTGCGGCAAAGATCAAGGAGGAATATTTTGATGAACGACGGAGTTCGGTATGAGATCAATCACGAAGGGCAGATTGTTCCCGGGACTGCCGCATTGAGCAGCCGCCTGAATGATTTGGTGCGGGAATTGTTTTCACAGTTTGGCTGGGAATATCAAGAGGAGTGGCGGCACAGCGCGCACCGTAAGGCGCGGCTTGCCAATCCGGCGGGCGACGTCTATCATTTGGATTTATTTACCGCGAATATCCGGAATGAAAAAAGAAGTCCCTATGAAAAAAAGATACAATTGAACAAAGAGGATCCAAGGCTCTGCCAAAATGCCATGCCGTTGATTTTGGGGTTTTATGTCTATCAGGAGTCCGACGGTATAGAGGATGCTGTGATAGTCGGTTATCCGGTGGACGCTTCCATTCATTATGATACAAATCCCAGTTTACGGGGGACGTTTGTAAACGGCATTTTATACCAGGCCAAGATCTATGGAATCTGTATCGATGAAGCTAAGAAAATGGTCAGCTTCCGTCCGGAATTTATTTTTTATTATCTCAATCAATATCGGACGCTGCATGGATATGACAGCGTCAATCCTCCCAGGCTTTCCGGCGCAGAGCTTTTGCCCAAGTCCAGGCAGCTTTCGTTTGCCTATAACCGGATTGTCGTCGGCGCGCCCGGAACGGGGAAAAGCTATCGATTGGGCAGGGACGCCGCTTTGTTTGGGGAGCGTATGGAACGGGTGACGTTTCATCCGAATTATTCGTATGCGCAATTTGTAGGCGCGTATAAGCCCATCCAGGGGCGGGCGGAAAACGAGATCTATTATGCGTTTGTGCCCGGCCCGTTTATGCGGGTGTACACCGCGGCCAGGAAGCATCCGGGAGAACCGTATCTATTACTGATTGAAGAGATCAACCGGGCCAATGTTTCGGCTGTTTTTGGGGATGTGTTTCAATTGCTGGATCGTAAAAACGGCGTAAGCGAGTATGAAATTGCCGTGGGGGAGGATATGCGCAGGCATCTGAAAAAGGAATTGTGCGGCGGCAAAAGCTGGGGAGATTGCAGCGGGGAGGAAAAGAGGCTGTGTCTGTCTATGCAGCTTCCGGACAATCTGTATATCTGGGCGACGATGAACAGTGCGGATCAGGGCGTATTTCCAATGGACACTGCATTTAAGCGGCGATGGGATTTTGAATATATCGGAATTGACGAAGGGGCCGGGGAGGTGGATGCATACCCCATTCCGGTTGGGATGGCGGAGGCCAGAAAGCTTGTGAATTGGAATGCATTGCGGATGAAATTAAATAACCTGCTGATGGATTGCCGCGTCAATGAAGATAAATTATTGGGACCGTTTTTTCTGTCCAAGGAGACGCTTGCGCGCGCAGCAGGCGACATGGAAAGCCAGGATCGCTTTGTCAGAATGTTTGAAAATAAGGTGATGCTCTATTTGTTTGAGGATGTGATGAAAATGCGGCCGCAGGATATTTTCCAGGGATATGCGGCCCAAAACGGCAGGATGGTTTTTTCGGAAATCTGTCGCGCGTTTGAAGAGATGGGGGAAGCGGTTTTTGGCTTTACGCTTCCGGCAATGGAGGAAACTTGATCGATGGCGCATGGTTTTTTTCGTGAATTAAAACAGTATACGCTGCCAGACATTGCAGACGCGCTGGGGGCGGGCATAGAAGAGACCGGGCGTCTGGTGGGTATCTTAAAAAAATACGGCGTAATCAAGGCGGTAAAAAAATCCCGTCCTGCGTTTAGCGAGCTGTCCAATCAGGATCTGGCGATAACGGATGTGGAAATATATCGCACCGACGTCAGATATGTCTTTGATTTTGTGGGCGTCGTGATGCTTGGCGGGTTCTTGTGGAAATGCTATCCCAAGTATATCCGTTCCACAAACGAACCGGTCGAACAGTTAAAGCAGGCGTTAAAAGTGATCCGGAAATATCACGATCGCAGCCAGCCGTTGTACCTGCACTATGGCGGGGAAGGAGAGGCCTATAACCGTCTGGCTGTTTCTTTGTATCTGCTGGAGGATTATGGCCGCTATGGTCTATATGCCAATCAGCAGGAGGTGGTGGAAATCAATGGCGACGGTGAAATTCTGTGGGATCGCACTATTCATGAGACGTTTGCCTATTTGCAGAATGGCCGTCCGTATTATTTGACGCTCAAGACGCAAAATAAGACGGATAATGAAACGGATTATTTCAGAAGGTTGCATCAGTGCGTTTTGATGCAGTGTACGAGGGAATTAAAACAGACGGGTGTGCTGGAATTATTGGATCTGGATGAGATCCGGCTGCCTGCCCAGCCGCTTGCGGAATTTGGGGACGTCGATACGATTTTATACAGACTGGGGCAGGAAATGCGGGTGCAGTTTGCTACCAGAAAACAGGATTTGTTAAAGACGATGTATGCCTATATTGCCCATATGGACACAAAAGAGCAAGATGTCGGGGTGGGACTCTATGGAACCAACTGTTTTCAGATGATATGGGAAAAGGTCTGTGCGCAGGTATTTGGGAACGTTCTGCATTGGCCGCTTGGCAGGCTGCCGCGCGGAGTGTGCAGTCAATATCGAACAAGGCAAAATCAAACGCTTGGCAGTGTGATTGGACAGCCGGTATGGCATCGGAATCATCCGCCTTTGGAAGATGGCGAAACGGCTACTTTTCGTCCCGATTTGGTCTGTATCTATCCGTATAACGGGGAATATTGCTTTGGCATCTTTGACGCCAAGTATTACTGCATTAATTTTAAACAGGAACCGTCCGGGAACCGGGTGACGGGGCAGCCGGGGATTGGCGATGTGGCGAAACAGTATTTGTACCAGTTGGCGTTTGCGGATTTTATTGCGGAGCAAGGCTATCGGTACGTTCAAAATCTGTTTTTATGCCCGCAGGAAGAGTCGGATCCGGATTTTGGCTACGTTGAATTGGAAATGCTGCATCGAATCGGGGATGTGACGTTAGAAAATATTGCGGTCGTTAAGCTGTGCGCTGCGGAGATGTTTGGCTATTATCTGGCCAATGCGCAGATAGAAACGTTTTCAGATTATCTTCCATGTCCTGTGGAAAATCCGGAGTGGCGAAAAAAAGAAACGAACGCTTGACTTTAAAATCTTACTATTGTAATATTAAAAAGAAGAGTCGGCAAATTTTTTTGACTCAAAATCTTACACGAGTAATATTTGAAGGGAGTGAAGGAAACGGTGAAAAATATGAACAGGGAAGTGGCGAGGGGAGCGTGGAATCGGCGGCAAAATGGCCGGCTTTGGACGCTGCTTGTCATGGTCTTGCTGCTGTTTTCTGTGATCATCCATCGTGTATGGGATTTACAGATTGTCCAAGGAGAACAGTATGCCAGGGACTATGTATTAAAAATTACGAAAACCATCCGCGATAAAAATACGCGGGGCATGATATACGATTGCAATGGAGAAGTGTTGGCATACAATGCGCTGGTTTATACGGTTACGATGACGGACGACGGCGTCTATGCTTCGGAACGGGAACGGAACCTGACATTAAACGGCCGGATCTATCATCTGGTCAAAAAGCTGCGGGAAAATCAAGAGCAGCTCAACAATGAATTAAAAATCAAAATGGAACCGGACGGCAGTTATGTCTATACCGTATCGGGGACGGCTCTGACCAGATTTCGGGCGGATGTGTTTGGCAAACCGGATCCGGAGGATATGACGCCGGAACAAGAAAATATCAGCGCCGATGAAATGATGCGTTTTCTCGCCGCATCGGATCGGTTCGCGCTATATGGGGAAGGAAAGGACGCGTATACCAAAGAAGAGCTGCGGGAATACGGACTTCCGCTTCGCTATACGGATGAGGAATTTTTGGCGGTGGTCGGTTTGCGATATATGCTGTCGTTAAATTCCTATAAAAAATATGTGCCGGTGACTGTGGCCAGGGATGTGTCGGAAAAAACAATGGCCTATATCTTGGAAAATCAGGCGTTGCTGGCAGGGGTGGATATCGCAGAAGATCTGGATCGGGTGTATGCGGGCGGGGAAGCGTTTTCTCATATTCTCGGATATACGGGGAAAATATCCACAGAGGAATTAGAACGGTATGCCGATGCGGACCAAAACTATACGGCGGATTCCATTGTCGGGAAAGCGGGGATGGAGCAGTATTTGGAGGAGCATTTACAAGGCGTCGACGGGAACGGCAGATCACCGTCAATACCGTAGGCAAGACAAGTGGACCCGATCGAATCAGCCGGGAGTGCGTAAACGGCCGGGATGTGTATCTTTCGATTGATAAAAATCTGCAAATTGCCATCTATCGGATTTTGGAGCAAAATTTGGCCGGGATTTTGGCCAGCAACCTGATCCCGGCAAAGACGTTTGACAAGGAACAGATTGCAGACACATCCCATATCCGTATCCCGATTTATGACGTCTATCTGGCTCTGGCGGATAATGGCGCAATTCGTCTCAATGAGCTGCGCAGTCCGGACGCAACGCCGCTGGAGCAGGATATAGCGCGGGCGCTCGATACAAAATGGATCCAGGTCAAGGACGCTTTGTGGGCGGAATTATTGGAATACAATACGGATTATGCCCGTTTATCAGAGGAAATGCAGGGGTATCTGTCGTATGTAGCAGACGGTATCGGCCTATTTGAGGAAGCGTCCGTCGATCCGGAGGACGACGTCTATCGGAAATGGAAACAAAAAAGCGGAGTGAGCGCAAGAGAATGGTTGCTCTACGCGATGGAGCGCGGATGGATTGCAGACGGCTTTTTGGATGCAGGACAGGGGTATTTGACGGCTGAGGAATCCTATGCTCTGCTGATAGAAGCCATCGGGAAGCAATTGGCGGACGACAGGAAATGGGAAACGAAGCTTTTGAAACAGCTTGTGTTAGAAGATCAGATTACCGGCCAAGAGCTGTGCAGACTGTTATATGACCAGCATTTTTTTCCAAATCAGGATGAGGATTATCAAAAACTGATATCGGGTGAAATGGAAGCGTTTTCATTTATAAAAAAGAAAATAGAGCATTTGGAAATTACGCCGGCACAACTGGCGTTGGATCCTTGTTCGGCCTCTGCTGTCGTAGTACGGCCCGGAACCGGCAAAGTATTGGCGCTGGTATCCTATCCGGGGTATGATAACAACCGACTGGCCAATCAAATGGATTTGGACTATTATAATCAGCTTTTGGAAGATCGTTCGCTGCCGCTATACAACAGGGCGACGCAGCAGCTGACGGCTCCGGGGTCTACGTTAAAACCCATTACGATTATTGCAGGGTTGGAGGAAGGGGTGATTGTCGAAGATGCGTCTGTGCTTTGCGACGGCGTATTTGATAAAGTGGAGCCAAGCTTAAAATGCTGGAAGCATTTAGGACATGGAATGGTAGAAAACGCGCCGACAGCCCTGCAATTTTCTTGCAATGACTATATGTGTGAAATCGCATATCGGATGGGGACGGAAAACGGCGCGGAATATGCGGACGGCGTTTCTTTAAAACGTTTGCAGAAGTATGCCAAGCTCTTTTGTCTGGATCAAAAGTCCGGCGTTGAGATTGCAGAATCCAAACCGCATATGACGGATGCGTATGGAATTCCGTCGGCCATCGGACAGGGTACGCACAATTATGCAACCGTTCAATTGGCCAGGTATGTAAGCGCGTTGGCCTCGGAAGGGGATGTTTTTGCCCTTTCCCTGATAGAAAAAATAGACGAGGGGGACGCAGAGGGGCAAGAGAAGGAAGCGTTGCCGCAGAGCCGGATAGAACTGCCGGACGCCGTATGGGATACGGTTCATGTCGGAATGCTGCAATTTGCACAGAATAATGACATTTTAAAAGATATGCCAATCCGCATTGCGGGAAAGACAGGGACTGCCCAGGAAGCGAAAAACCGACCGGATCACGCCCTGTTTGTCGGATATGCGCCTGCGGACGCTCCCGAGATTGCGATGGCAGTCCGGATTGCAAACGGGTATGGTTCCTCTAATGCTACGGCTGCGGGCAAGAGTATCTTCAATTATTGTTTTGGATTAAAAAATCAGATGGAAATTATAACAGGCGAAGCTTCACAGGCGTTTAATACGAGCGCCGATTAAAAGAAATCAAAGGAGGTTTACGATGAAAAAACGAGGTTATGTCAAAAAAGCGGTCTGCTTGACCATGCTATGCGGTATGATATTAGGAGGATGTTTGCCATATTTTAATAAAGACGAGGGACAGGCGGTGACAGAGGAGGATAAGATGCAAGAAACGGAACGCATGGCTGAACCGTCAGAAATGATAACGGAGGCTATGCCGGAAGATTCACTACAGGAGCCGGTGATCGTTCAGACCGACTGGTCCGGATACTTTGACGGTCTAAACGGAGCTGCGGTCATGTATGACGCTTCTGCAATGCAATATCGGATCTATGAACCGGAGCTTGCCCAGACGCGGCGTTCGCCATGCTCCACATTTAAAATTATTTCGTCTTTGATTGCTCTGGAATCTAAAATCATGGATCCGGATCATGCAGTCCGTACATGGAGCGGCGAGGTGTTTTGGAAGGAAACATGGAATCGTGACATTGGGTTTTACGAAGCGTTCCGTGAATCCTGCGTCTGGTATTTTCGGGAGCTGATCGATGAAATCGGGCCGGAGACGATGCAGCGGGAATTGGATAAGCTCTTGTATGGCAATTGCGATATTTCCGACTGGGAAGGACTTCAAAATGCCAATCATCATAACCGGGCGTTGACCGGATTTTGGATTGAATCGTCCTTGGCCATTTCCCCCAAAGAACAGACGGAAGTGATGGAACGAATTTTTGGAGAGGATTCTGTCTATGCGAAAGAGACGAAAGAGACGTTAAAGCAGGCTATGTTGGTAACGGATCAAAATACAACGGATATTCCAATTTACGGCAAGACCGGTATGGGCAAGACGCAGGGCAGCGTGGTTGACGCATGGTTTACCGGATTTGCAGAAAAAAAGGAAGGAAACGTTTATTTTTGCGTCTATCTGGGCAGGACGGACGGCCAAGACGTATCCAGCGCCTTGGCAAAGGAGATTGCAATCAAACTGATTACGGATGGGTCAGTCCCAGAGTCCTAAGTCCGACAGAATGGAAAAAGTAAGCTCTGCCGCAATCGGTCCTGTGGCAAACGCGTCGTTTTGAATATTTGTGGAAAAAAAGTATGTGCGGCCATTGGTTTCCAGAAACCCGATAAACCAGCCGGAAACATTTTGCCCATTGACTGCACGGGTACCGGTTTTTCCATAGAGAGAGCCGGTTGCGGTAGAAGAAAGGCAGATCGCTTTTTTTACGGCTTCTATATTTTCAGGCGCAAAATCAAATTGGTTGTCGTAAAATTTCCGCAGCATTTCAATCTGTTCGATCGGCGATATTTTTAAGGTCGAATCCGCCCAATAATAATCTATGCTGCCGTTGGCCTGTTGGTTGCCATAGCCGATTTTGTGTAAATAATCCTGAATGGCCAAAAACCCTGTCTGTCGGTCAAGAGCCTGGAAATACCATGTGACGGAATGCTGCATAGCGGACGCTAACGTCTGATCCGTATTCCATTGGTCGTATATATCATGTTGTCCATCCCATGGACGCAGCGATTGCTCCGGGGTGATGACGCCAGCTTCCAGGCCAAACAGGGCGTCGTAAATCTTATAGGTGGAGGCGGAGGAGATACGCGTTTGGGCGTCCCCTGGACGATAGATTTGCCAGGAGTCCTACGTAGCGTCATATAGGACAAAGCTGCCGCTGTTTTGGCCAAACCAATCGTCTAAATTCAAATAGGAAATCTCCTTGTCCTGTTCTAAAAAAGCATAGTGATCCTGGTCGGCGGCCTGTATGGAAAGAACCGGGACAAAGCTGAATAAAAGAGCGGCAATCAGGATACAGGTCAGCCAGCCAAAGAATGTTTCCCGAACGGACGCAGGATGATACCGGGCAATATTTAAAATTCTCTTTTGCATTTGCGTCATACCGCCGTGGATGCCCGAGACAAACGGGAACGGCGAACGCGACAGTTGTTCGGCAATGTTAATTAACGTATTTCCATAATCGGCATAAGCGTCCGCCTGTAGCATATGTAACACAGAAGCGTCACAGGCGATTTCCCGATCGTTTTTCATTTCTTTTAACGCATACCGCACGAGTGGATGAAACCAATACAAGATGCCGGCCAGACTCATCAGATAATTGGCCAGGGCGTCTTTGTGTCTGTAGTGCCATAGCTCATGCAGCAGCATATACCGGATATCCTTGGCGCGGTAATCGGAAATA
>CAOJLW010000070.1 GCA_948438565.1 uncultured Lachnospiraceae bacterium
GGATTGGTCTATCAGTTTTATAACTTAATTCCCACGCTTACGGTACAGAAAAATATACAAATGCCCCTCGCGCTGGACAAAAAACAACCAAATCAGGAATATTTTGAAAAAGTAGTGGGTTCCCTTGGCCTTGCGGACAGGCTGGACGCACTGCCAAACCAGCTATCCGGCGGCCAGCAGCAAAGAGTTGCGATTGCACGCTCGTTAATTTACCGTCCGGCGTTGCTTTTGGCCGATGAACCGACCGGAAATTTGGATCAGAAGAATTCCAAAGAAATTATGGATATGCTAAGGCTCTCTAACCGAAATCTGGATCAAACGATTTTAGTGATTACGCATGACGAAAACGTGGCTTTGGAAGCAGAACGAATCATTACGATTGAGGATGGGCGTATCATCTGTGACGAGCGGAGGAGGTAATGGATATGTGGAAAGATTATTTATCCGGTTTACTAAAAAATAACCGTTCGTCCGGCTTATCCATCCGGCTCTCTGCGTTGATTTCCGCATTGCTGCTGTCGTTGCTGTGCGGCTTGGGTTATCAGGCATGGAAGTATGAGGTGGAACGGATTATCTTGGAAGAGGGCGGCTGGCAGAGTCAAATCGTCGGGGAATTGGGGCAGGAAGATATAGAAACCATAAAAAAATTTGCCACGGTTACCGATGTGGCGATCAATGAAAAGGAAAGCAAAGGCGAGGAAACGGCCGTAGAAATTTATTTTGAGAATTATAGAGACGTTTTGGCGGATACGCCCCGAATCGCCAGGCTGGTGGGGGTTCCGTTGGAACAGGTGGCATATCATTATGAACTCTTGGCCATGTATTTCATCCGTGATCAAAAGGATACTGCGCCCAGACTGTTGTTTCCGATGTTTCTCGTGATTACGGCAATGGCTTCGCTTTCCTTGATTGTGATGATACACCATGCGTTTGCGGTATCAATGAATGCAAGAATCCATCAGTTTGGCATTTTTTCGAGTATTGGAGCGACGCCCAGGCAAATCCGGGCGTGCCTTTTACAGGAGGCCGCCGCTCTTTGCGCCGTGCCGATACTGATCGGGAATCTGCTTGGCATAGCGGGCAGCGTCGGATGGATACAGCTTTTCAATTTTCTGGGCAGAGATATACCGGGACGACATAAGGCAACGCCCGGTTTTCATCCGTTCGTTTTGATATTGGCATGGCTTCTTACAGTGATTACAATCTGGATTTCTGCGTGGCTGCCGGCCAGAAAATTAAGCAAACTGACGCCGCTGGAGGCAATTAGAAATACAGGGGAGCTACAGTTAAAACGCAAAAAGAAATCGCGCATACTGGCATTTTTCTTTGGGGTGGAAGGAGAATTGGCCCACAATGCGCTGAAGGCTCAGAAAAAAGCGCTGCGGACGGCTTCCCTGTCCTTGTTATGCTCTTTTTTGGCCTTTACGTTGATGCAGTGTTTTTTTACAATTTCGGAAATCAGTACAAGAGAAACGTATTTTGAAAGATATCAGGACGCCTGGGATATTATGGTCACCGTAAAGGATGCGAATGTGGAGGAGTTTCAGGAGACAGAGGCGGTACAGGGACTTTCCGGCGTACAAAGCGCGGTTGTATATCAAAAAGCGGCGGCAAAACGAATCGTGACAGAGGAAGAAATCAGTGAAGAGATGAAAGCTTTTGGAGGATTTCATAAGGCTTCGGATCAGGAGGCCAAAAGAGTGGACGGCGGCTGGCTGGTTCATGCTCCGATTGTGATATTAGACGATCGCAGCTTTTTGGCATATTGTGAGCAGCTTGGCATTGCGCCTCAGCTAAACGGAGCGGTTATTTTAAATCGGATTCGGGATGTGACAAATCCGGATTTCAGACATCCGGAGTATATGCCCTATGTAAAAGGGGAAAACGCGGCAAGCGTTTTTTTGCAGTCCGATACCGGAGAATCGTCTATGCCAGACGGCAATCAAAAGGATGCGCCGGTAGAGATTCCGGTTTTGTCTTATACGGACGAGGTTCCGGTGCTGCGGGAGGAATATGCAACGCAGGACTACTATGAGCTTGTGCATTTTATGCCCGCGTCATTATGGAGAGAGACGAAAGGGAAGCTGGGGGATGCCGAGGAATATGTCTATATTCGCGTTCTGAGTAAAGAGAACGTGACTCTGGAGGAGCTCAATCAATTGCAAGACCGTCTTGGGCAGACGCTTGGACGGACCAATATGCTGGAAAGTGAAAATCGGATACAAAAGTATGAGACGAATGGAAAACAGATTCAGGGAATGAAAATGATCTTTGGAGGTTTTTGCATTTTACTTGCCATCATTGGGATTGGCGATGTTTTTTCCAATACGTTGGGTTTTGTGCGCCAGAGGAAACGGGAATTTGCAAGGTATATGTCTGTCGGCATGACGCCCAAAGAACTCTGTAAGATGTTCTGTGCAGAGGCGTTTGTCATAGCCGGTCGGCCCATTATGATCACGATTCCACTGGCGTTTGTTGCGGTACGGTATATGTTGAACAGGAGTTATCTGGAGGCCGGAGGGTTTCTTGCAGAAAAGCCTTTGGCGCCGATTGTGGTTTTTATGCTGGCAATCATAAGCGCTGTGGCGTTGGCGTATGCGTTGGCATGGCGCAACGTACGTAAACTCAGCCTGGCGGAGGTTCTAAAGGATGACACGATGCTATAAACCGCGGACAAAGGGTTTCTCTTTGTAAAAAAAGCGCAGGGCATACAAAGCAAGCAGAGTAATCCAGGACAGCATTTCTGCATAAGCAATAATTCGATTGCCAACGTAAACAGCGAAGGCATAGGATGATATAATTCTGACCAGTAACGAAATCATGCCTGCTGTCCCCGAAAATACCATGTCACCGGTTCCTTCGAGATAGCCTCGTAACGCCATAGCGAAACCATAAACGATATAGCAGCTTGCAATTGCATGGAAAAAGGCGTTTCCGATTTCCGCCGATTCCTTGGTCAGTCCAAACATGGCAATCAGAGCGGCGCCGGCTAACAGCACAAACAGTGTCAGGCATACGGAAATTGCCATAATCATGAGCAGGCCTGTTTTCAAAACTTTTCGTGCTTGCAGTTTATTTCCGGCGCCTGTGTTTTGCGCCACAATCGTTGCTATTCCCGAACCAAAATTGACAATTGGTAAAATAATAACGGAATCCACACGATAGGCAGTCGTAATGGCAGCCACCGTCTGCTCTCCAAAGCCGTTCATAAACCGTTGCAGCGCAATATTGCCGGCAGATAAGGTTCCCGCCTGTATAGCGGGGGGAAAGCCGAACGTTAAGCCTTGCAGCATAATGGCTTTATCCCATATGCCCTGTCTGATGGGAAATCGCAGAGCGGGATATTTTTTAACGGTATATCCAATGATAAAGATAGTCATCGTCATTTGTGAAACAGAAGTGGCCGCCGCCGCGCCAGCCGCGCCAAAGCGAAAAGTCATGACAAAGAGAAGATCTAATATGACATTGACAACCGAGCAAACCAGAACAGCCAAGAAAGGGGTTTTGCTGTCTCCTATGCTTCTAAGTATGGCAGAGTAGATATTATAGATTGCCAGACATGGTATGCCGGCCAATAAAAGCCGTATATATTCTTGCGCTATTTTAAAAATATTGGCGGGTGTGTCTAACACCGTCAGGATTTCCTGGGCAAATATCGTCCCACCTGCCGCAGCGGCAAAAAAGATAACGCCGAGTAATATGGTGAAGGTAGATAGAATCCGTTTTAGCTTCTCTTGTTCGCCTTTTCCATATGTTTGCGCTGCAAATACGGATATGCCCGATGTGAATCCAACAATCACGGTTACAAATAAATTGTAAAAAGAGGTTGTTGCGCCGATTCCCGCAAGAGCGAGCTCTCCTTCTGTATTTCCAACAATAAAGGCGTCCACCCAGTTGAATATTTGCTGAAGCATACCGCTGAGGATTAAAGGAATTGTAAATGTGGCCAAAGATTTTAAGATAGCGCCATGTGTGCATCTGTTTTTCATAGTTTTCTCCGCATTGAGTAGAAAAGGCGTTCATAAAGCTACCATACAGCCGAAAGCTGTACCACAGGGGTAACTTTTGAACGCCTCTTTTTTGGGGGGATTTGTTTCGTAATAGGTATACCATACGGGAACGGAAGCTGTCAAGTCGCGCGGCAAGCGAAATAGGCGTGATCAGCAGTCTGTCATATGGTGATAGATGGAAGCGCGTGAGAATATTAAGAATGCAGACACAATCAAGATGTGGTTTTATAAAATAAAAAATAGTAACAATTACGGGAGCTATATCGACAGACCAAAGAAGGAAACGGACAAAAATGGTTGATGATTGATGTAGAAGATCAGGAAGATATGTATCCGGATTTGCTACGCTTGATCCAAATTCGCAGGAATGCGGCCAAATCATAGAGCCGTTTTCCGCAACGCGGCGTAAACCGCCGGAAATGCTCTGGAAAATCACGTTTTCACCTTGACAATCCTGATAAAGTATTAGAAAATGACATCATACGATAACGAATATAATCTGAACCAAAAGGCAATGCCTAATGGTAAAGGCAAACAAAAAGAAGAAAGACATTTTTATGAAAACCCAAAGGGAAGAGAGAGATTCTTTTTTCAAGGGGACATAAAAATCGTCTTTTTTGTGCAGGTTTTAGAACATAGGCCAGGCAGAGAGGAAAACAGGATGACGACCAGAGTAGCCATTATTTCAATTGCCGTGGAAAAATCAGGGGATATAGAGAAATTGAACCGGATTTTGCACACTTACGGCAGCTATATTATTGGAAGGATGGGGATTCCATATCCCAAACGAGGGATATCCCTGATTAGCGTTGCAATGGACGCTCCTGCGGATACGATCAGCGCTATGACAGGAAAGCTGGGGATGCTTCCCGGCATTACGTCCAAAGCATTGTATGCCAAAGTACAGGAGGAACGCCATGCGTCGTCTGATTGATCGTCTGGAGCAAAAACGCAGTTTATCCAAAGAGGAATGGATTGCTTTGATTGAGGGTATGCAGGATGCGTCTTACCTATTTGAGCGGGCGAGGACTGCGGCGCAAAAATATTATGGCAATGCAGTTTATGTCAGAGGTCTGATCGAGGTTAGCAATTACTGCAAGAATAACTGCTATTATTGCGGTATCCGCCGGGGCAATTGCGAGGCTGTGCGTTATCGGCTCAGTGAGGAGGAGATCCTGAATTGCTGTAGACAGGGATATGCGCTTGGGTTTCGCACGTTTGTCTTACAGGGAGGAGAGGACGCTTATTTTACGGACGATCGGCTGGCCGATCTGGTTGCGGCAATCAAAACCTCTTACCCGGATTGCGCGCTGACCCTGTCGTTGGGCGAGCGTTCCAAAGACAGCTACCAACGATTGTTTGACGCCGGGGCGGATCGCTATCTGCTGCGTCATGAGACAGCAGACGGGGATCATTATCAAAGGTTGCATCCGGCGGAAATGAGCTATCAGGGACGAATGGAATGCCTGTGGAACTTAAAGGAAATCGGCTTTCAGGTCGGCTGTGGTTTTATGGTCGGTTCACCTGGACAGACGGCGGAGCATTTGGCCGAAGATATGCTGTTTATTGCAAAGCTTCAGCCGCAGATGGTGGGCGTTGGCCCGTTTGTGCCGCATCATGGAACACCGTTTGCCAAAGAGTCGAAAGGGTCGGTGGATCGCACCATATATCTGCTGGCGCTTTTACGCCTGTTAAAACCCAATTTGCTGCTTCCGGCGACGACTGCGCTGGGGACGGTGGACGCTGCGGGAAGGGAAAAGGGAATTTTAGCGGGAGCAAATGTCGTGATGCCCAATCTTTCGCCTGTTGGGGTTCGGAAAAAATATGAGTTATACGATAACAAAATCTGTACCGGGGACGAAACGGCCGAGGCTTTAAACAGCTTAGCGCGGAGATTTTTGCATATCGGCTATCGGCTGGAAATGGGCCGTGGGGATCCGGTGGAGGAAACGTAATCACAATATTAGAATCAGCAGGAGGAAAGCTATGTATAACGTAATGTCGCCAAGGGCAGAGGAGTTTATCAGTGATGAGGAAATTCAAGATTGTCTGGCCTATGCGCAGAAACATAAACAGGATCGTCAGACGATCGAGCGAATTTTAGAGAAGGCTTCTGAAATGAAAGGCGTTTCCCACAGGGAAGCCATCGTATTGTTGGATTGTGAAATTGAGGATTTAAACGAACGGATTTACCGTTTAGCGGAAGCCATTAAACAGGAATTTTACGGAAACCGCATTGTCATGTTTGCGCCGTTATATTTGTCCAACTATTGTGTCAACGGCTGCAAATACTGTCCGTATCATTTGAAAAACAAGCATATTGCCAGAAAGAAGCTGACGCAGGAGGAAATCATTCGTGAAGTGACGGCATTACAGGATATGGGACATAAGCGGCTGGCCATTGAAGCCGGGGAGGATCCCATCAACAATCCGATCGAATATATCCTCGACAGCATCCGGACCATCTACAGTATCAAGCACAAAAACGGCGCAATTCGCCGCGTCAATGTCAATATTGCGGCCACGACGGTCGAGGATTATCGAAAGCTTAAGGACGCCGGGATCGGAACCTATATTTTATTTCAGGAAACCTATCACAAGCCGTCCTATGAAGAGCTGCATCCGACCGGGCCTAAAAGCAATTACGCCTATCATACCGAAGCGATGGATCGCGCAAGGCAGGCCGGCATTGACGATATGGGGATTGGCGTGTTGTTTGGACTTAATAATTACCGCTATGATTTTACCGGAATGATTATGCACGCAGAGCATATGGAGGCATACGGCGGGGTTGGACCGCATACGATCAGCGTGCCCCGCGTGCGTAAAGCGGACGATATCGATCCGGATGCGTTTGACAACGGGATTTCGGATGATACCTTTGCAAAAATCGTAGCCTGTTTGCGCATTGCCGTGCCGTATACCGGGATGATCGTATCGACCAGGGACTCGCAGGCAAGCAGGGAACGCGTACTGCATTTGGGTATCTCCCAGATTAGCGGCGGTTCCAAAACGAGCGTAGGCGGCTATGCCAAAGAAGAAGCGCCAGAGGATAATTCCGCGCAGTTTGATATCAGCGACAATCGTACCTTAGACGAGGTAGTGCGCTGGCTTATGGAGATGGGGTATGTGCCGAGCTTTTGCACGGCTTGCTATCGGGAAGGTCGGACGGGCGATCGTTTTATGGAATTGTTAAAAAACAGACAGATTATCAATTGCTGTCATCCAAATGCATTGATGACCTTAAAGGAATATTTAGAGGACTATGCGTCGGAGGAGACGCAAGCAATCGGCGGGAAGCTGATTGCGGAGGAATTAAAGAAAATCACCAATCCGATCGTTCAGAAAAAAGCAACGGAATATATAGAAAATATCCATTTGGGGAAACGGGATTTTCGTTTCTAGGAGGTTAGTATGGCAGATAGCGGCATGGGAATGAACGAAACGCCGTCGGCAAACCGGGTGCATATCGGTATTTTCGGGAGACGCAACGCAGGCAAATCCAGTCTGATCAATGCGATTACCGGTCAAAGCCTTTCGATTGTATCCGACCAAAAAGGCACGACGACCGATCCGGTCAGCAAGGCAATGGAACTGCTCCCCCTGGGTCCGATCGTCTTGATTGATACGCCGGGGTTGGACGACGAAGGGGCGCTGGGAGAACTGCGCGTGGAAAAAACCCGCCAGGCGCTGCGCAGATGCGATTTGGCCGTGTTGGTGTTGGACGGTCCGGATGCCGTCTCTGTGGCAGGTCAAGAAAATTTTATGCAGCCGGAGCGATTCTGGCTGGAAAGCTTTCGCAGGCAGGATATCCCGTATGTGCTGGCCGTCAATAAATCGGAGGATTTAACGCCGGAGGACAGAACGGAGCTTACGGCTTTGCTTGCGGCAGAAACGCATCTGCTGTTTGTAAGTGCAAAAACAGGGCAAAATATCCATGCGCTTAAAGAATCCCTGGCGCAATTGGGAAAGCCGAAAGAGACGGAGGGCAAAATTGTAGGGGATCTGCTGTCTCCCGGAGAGCTTGCGGCGCTTGTGATCCCAATTGATTCGGCGGCTCCTAAAGGCAGATTGATTTTACCGCAGCAGCAGGTGATCCGGGACTGTCTGGAGGCAGGGGCAATTCCGGTGATAGCGCGGGAAACGGAGTTCTCTGACGCCTTAAAATCTTTGGCGAAAACTCCGAAAGTGGTGATTACGGACAGCCAGGCGTTTGAGCGGGTGGCCAAGGATACGCCGTCCAATTGTTTTCTGACGTCATTTTCCATTCTGTTTGCAAGATATAAAGGGGATTTGGCGCAGCAGGTGCAGGGCGCGTCCGCAATCCGACGTCTTAAGGATGGGGTTACGGTGTTGATTTCCGAGGGATGTACGCACCACAGGCAATGTGAGGATATTGGAACTGTGAAATTGCCGC
Source organism: uncultured Lachnospiraceae bacterium (assembly GCA_948438565.1). Taxonomy (GTDB): domain Bacteria; phylum Bacillota; class Clostridia; order Lachnospirales; family Lachnospiraceae; genus Roseburia_B. Next base: position 8,428 of record CAOJLW010000070.1, read on the forward strand.
GTCAGATTGCAGCGTTTACACAAAAAAAACTCGAGTTTCGATTTACGAGCGGCACACAGTTTCCGGAGGATTTGTCCGGCTATGCGCTGATTGTGCACTGCGGAGGCTGTACGTTAAATGGGCGTGAAATGAAATGCCGCTTACAATGCGCAAAAGGCCAGGGGATACCGATGACCAATTACGGAACTGCAATTGCGTATATGCATGGTATTTTGGAACGCAGCCTGGAACTATTTCATGGGAAGCTGTAGGAGGGGATATGAATATACAGGATCAATTGGAACGGATTTTAAGAGAGCTGCACATTATGGTTTCCAGGGGGGCGGTATCGGAGCTGGACGGAGATTATGTTTTGGTGCATAAAAAAGAAATGCAAAGGCTTCTGAATAAAATCAGCGAGGCTGTTACGGAGATGATGGATCAATACGAGGTGACGCAGGAGTCCAGGAATCAGGCAGAGCTGGAAGCGGAGAAGCGCCGTATGGAAATCATACGAAACGCCAACCATGAGGCGCAGGATATTTATGCGGCTTCCGTGATTTATTCGGAGGATGCGTTAGGACGCCTTCAGGATATTATCGATAATGCAGAACAGGCTTCCAAAGAGATTTTAAACCGTTTGGGTCGCGCTATGGAAGAGGAAAAGCGCGTGATCCGCAGCAATCAGCATGAATTGATTTCCCAGCTTGAGGATATGCATGATACCGCCAAATATATCCGGTTGATTGAGGAACGCAATCGCGAAATTGCCAAGGCAAAAGCGCAGAAAAAAGAAGAGAAAAAGCAGCGCGGTTATCAGAGGAAAGAGGGGAAGGCGTCGGAACCGCTTACGACAGCGCCGTCTGCGTCTGCGCCGGAGATTAAGATCAATGAAGAATATTTTGAAAAAGCCGGGTTGACCCCGGACGGATTGCCCAAAGAGGAAGAACAAGACGCTGCTGAGGACAAGGTGGTATATGAAAAGCCGGTGATCAAAGTCAATAAAGAATATTTTGAACGCGCGTCAGTCCAATCACGTGAAAAGAAGAAAACAGGAAAGGACGTAAAGGAAAAGAAAACAAAAGAAGGGCCTTTCTTTCCGTTTGGACGGAAAGCTTAAAGGAACAAGCTGGAAAAGAAAGGAGCGGGGATATGAATCGAATTCTCGTTTGTGATGACGACAAAGAAATTGTAGAGGCGATTGAAATTTATCTGCAACAGGAAGGGTATGAAGTCATAAAAGCTTATGACGGGGAGGAAGCGCTTACGCTTTTAAAAAAGCAGGTCGTGGATTTACTGATTATAGACGTGATGATGCCAAAGCTGGACGGCATTCGCGCCACGTTAAAGATCAGAGAAGAAAGCAGCATCCCAATTATTATCATTTCAGCTAAATCCGAAGATTCTGATAAGATTTTGGGGTTGAATATCGGTGCGGACGATTATCTGACAAAGCCGTTTAACCCGTTGGAGTTGGTTGCAAGGGTAAAATCGCAGCTGCGGCGTTATACCAAACTGGGAAATGCCACAGAGAACAGTCAGGCGGTATACCAGACCGGCGGCTTGATTATCAACGACGACCTCAAAGAAGTCACCGTGGATGACGAACCGGTGAAGCTGACGCCGATTGAGTATAATATTCTGCTTCTGTTAATG
>CAOJLW010000071.1 GCA_948438565.1 uncultured Lachnospiraceae bacterium
CCGATCTTTCATCTTCCGACATAATTGCCGCCTGAATCGACATCATATTTCCGGTTGTTTTAAACCCCACCTCTTCTTCGGCAATCCGAATTAAATTCTCTAAAAATTCTCTGGCATTCGGCGTATTGGAAAAAAAATCATCCAGTCCAATGCCATTTTGTTCCAAATCATCCTGGGTCAAAGTACAACGCAGTGACCCGTTTTCCATTTTTTCAAACTTCATCATGCATCACATCCTTACTAATCCCCTCTGGACTATTCCACTAGCCATCTTTTCTTTTGAAGCATGGCAATTTCCACCCGAAACATATTCTTTGCAACATTATCAAGATCAATTCCGGCAATAATCGCCAATTCTTCTACTCTCACAACTCTTCTTTATGATAAGTCTTTAAAATTACTTTTTTAAAAAATAAAAAAGGCTTATGCCTTGCATACCCTATATATATTCCCAACCTTTCAAAATGTTACCTATATTTTGATCAAAACCCCATCAAATGGACAATGAGAAAAACTACGCCTGCCAAAGCCAATACCGTCGTTATAACATTGACTTTTACCATCGTATTCAAAGAACGCAACCCGGAAAGGCTCTCCTGGATGGATTCTATTTTTTTATCGGTCTCTTCAATTAAAGTCTGCATATTGCGGTAGCACTTTACGTTTTCAGTATGTACTTTCTCACAAATTTCATTCTTGATTGCATTAAACTGCCCGTCGAGTTCATGAACGGTTTTCGATAATTGCTCGTTTTGTTCTCGAATCAGAGAACGGACTTCATCATTTTGTTCCGTCGTATTGACCACATTTTCTGCGAGTCGTTCCGCAAACATTTCACTCAATTCATTTAATCTGGCGTCTACCTTGTCCACCATGCCGTCAATCTGCGCCGCGACGCCGGAAACGACTCGCTCCGCTGCATCCTGACGTTCTTCAATCATATCTGACAACTCTTTTGCCTTGCCTTCACGCTCGTCCACAATCTGTTGCAGCTGCTGTACTTTCGTCTCTTTGGATGCAAGCAATCCCTGGAGCTGTTTTGCCTTTTCTCGAAATTCATCAATCTGGCCCAGTAAAAAATCTTCTTTTTCCACGTCCTTTATTTTCCTTTCTCGTTCTGTTTTTCGGCGGTCTATGTATGCCTTTAATTTTTGTTCTACCACACCCATAAGTTTTCCTCCTTTAGCCCGCCATATTCTGTTCCTGCCACTTATCTGGTTACCGACTTTCTACGTTTAGATTGTAGCATTATCCCAAAAACTTGTAAAGAGGAAAGATTTTTCTATGACAGAAAACGCCGCCGCAGGATTTTTCATCCTGCGGCAGCGTCTGTTTCAAGTATGCAACTGCCTTATTTTACTTTAATGGATTTCCTTCTCCCAATGAAGCTGTATGTCATTTCCCCGTCTAACGTCCCAAATGCTCTGACGCGGAAATAATATCGCTTACCGCTTTTTAGTTTTTTCAGCGTAGCCTTTGTAATGCCTTCTTTCTTGATTTTCACAGTTTTTGCCTTACGGAAACCGGCGTTATCCGCATATTTTACCAGATATCCTTCCGCGCCTTTCACCGGTTTCCACTGAATCGTCACCTGCCCGCGTTTCGTGCTCTTAATCGACTGCACGCTCACACGTTTTGCTGCAAATTTAGTCTTTTCCAATTCTTTTGCAGACTGCATTTGCGCTGCCTCGGCTGCTTTTTGCGCCGCCTGCGCCTGCATTTGCGCTTCATTGGCAAGCCTTTGGGTTTCTTCCGCTTTCTTCTGCGCCTCTTGCGCCTGAAGCATCAGTCGATCCAACTCTGCCTTTTGCTGCTCTGCTTTCTGTAAGGCTTCATTAAATTTTGCTTCCGCTTCCTCGGCAGACTTTTTGGCTGCATCTGCTTTGCTCTGCGCATCTGCCGCCGCCTGCTCTGCCAATTTCGCCGCTTTATCGGCAAGTTCGGCCGCCGTTTTATTTTCTCTAGCCTGTTTTAATGCTTCGTCGGCCACTGCCTGAGCTTTTTCGGCTGCCTGTTTTGCCGCTTCCGCCTCTTTTTCCAAATCGGCGGTGTCAAATACCAAGGCTGCCGCCGCTTTTAACACGTCCTCGGCGGCTTTTAATATCGCCGCACTCTCTGCGTCTGCCTGACCTTTGATGGCATTGGCCGCTGTCAATGCATCGGTAAAGGCTTTTTGACTATTTTCGGTGTAAACGGAAGTATCCAGTCCCGTATAGGCATTTGTCACAATCGTAAGCGTCGCTTTCGCCGCATTTCTCTCCGCTTCTTCGGCTCTCCGGTTTGCCGCGTTAGCTGCCTCCTGCGCAATGCCTATCAACCTTGCCGCTTCCTGCTTGTTCGCACTTACCGTCTTTTGCAGCTCCACCACCAAACTCTTGGCCGTTTCCGCTTCTTTTTTAGCAGCATCAATGGCCGCTTCAAATCCAGAGACATCCGTATCCGATACGAGCGCCGTCGCCGCCGCCAAAATTGCCGCTGCAGCCCGTTCGATACTTTCCGCTGTCGCATCTTCTTGATCCAAAATGGTCTTGGCACGATCCATAGCGTCGGTCAGGTTTTCTGCGCTCTCTTGCGTATAGGCGCTTAAATCAAAGTCCTGATATGCTTGATAAATCACAGACAACATCGATTTTTTGGCATTCTGTTCCGCCGCTTCGGCCCTCTTTTGCGCTGCCTCGGCTGCCGCCTGCGCAAGGCCTGCCAATCGGTTAGCTTCTGCTGCCGCATTTTTATTCTGTTCTGCTTCGATTGCCAATTGATTCGCCAGGCTTTTGGCTGTATTCGCTTCCCTTTGCGCTGCCTGAATCTGTTCCTCCAAGTTCTTCGTATCCGGAACTAACCCTGCTGCGGCCGCCATCACTTGGGAGATTGCCTGTTCTATATCAGCCGCCGTCACACCTGCCTGATCCGTAATCGTATTTGCATTTGCCAACGCGTCCGTTAATGCTTTGGCGCTTTCTTCGGTATAGACGCTTACATCCATATCGGCATATGCATTGCATACAATCTTCAATAAAATAGCCGTACTGTCTTTTTCTGTTTTATCAAATGTATAAGTGATAACGGCTTGCCTTCTTGAAAAATCGGTAAACGCCGCCATGCCTTCCTCTAAAGCAATCTTTTTGCCGTCAATCAAAATTTCTGACGGAAGCGTATCTGCCGCAAAATACCGGCCATCCGCCGCTTGTAACGTAACCACTGCCGTGTAGGCCACATCGGCTGCAAACACTCCCGTTTCCTCTGCTTCGCCGTCCATCCACGCAATATTCGCCGTATACGAAAGCTCCTCACCCATCAGCGTTACGCCCGCTTCAGAAACTTTATGCCCAACTACCGGTTTGGCAATCATCAGCTGCGGTGTGGCTGTAATTTCCGACATACTCTCATCTTTGTCAAATTGCAGCCAGTTTAAATTGGATCCGCTTTCAGTAAACGCAATCCGGAACGTATGCCGACCGCCTGTCAGATAAATTTGCTGCGCCGAAAGCGTCGTCCAGTTCTGCCATCCGCCTGTGGAAACCGCATGGAAGCTCGTAGCCACCTTACCGTCTACCACCAAATCAAACGCGCCTCCTCCTGCATTGGACGCGCTGCGCGCCGAAACTGCATAGAAGCCTTCGTCTTTTACATCAATCTGATATTCGGCCCAGCCGCCTGCGTCGCAATAACCAAGACTGTTTCCTCCATCCGTATCGCCCGTCGCCTCCGACCGGACAGTCTGCGACCAAATTATATTTTCTGCGGCTTTAAATTTTGTGCCAAAGCCAATCTCAACCACGGTAGGATTTAATACGTTTTCCTGGAAAACATTGACTTTCATAATCATATTGAGCAGCCGTTTGATACAGGGGATGATATCCTCCCTCGTAATTAACCCATCATCCAACGCCTTTTGCAGTCCATTGGGATCTCCGGACGGCATCTTTACATCATTGCCCGCTAACATTTCCCGGACATGATTGGAGTTATTGCCCCAATCTGTCATAAAGATTCCTTCATATCCCCATTCTCCACGGGCGATATTGGTCAAAAGATCCGTATGCTCCGACGTTTCGATTCCGTTTATAAAGTTATAGGAGCTCATAATACTCCATGGATCCGCCTCTTTGACGGCAATTTCAAAGCCTTTTAAATAAATCTCCCGCAATGCCCGCTCGCTCATCCTCGAATCGCTGCTGTTACGGTTGTCTTCTTTATTATTCGCTGCAAAATGCTTTAAAGTAATCGATACGCCCTCAGACTGGCAGCCTTCTGTGATTGCCGCCGCCATTTTACCAGTCAGCAGCGGATCTTCGGAATAATATTCAAAATTCCTGCCGCAAAGCGGATCTCTGTGAATATTCATACCCGGCGCAAGCCAGATATCGATACTGTTTTGATGCGCTTCCACTGCCGCCGCCTTACCGACTTTCCGTACCAGATCTACATCCCAGGTACATGCAAGTAACGTAGAAACCGGCCATGCCGTACAATGATTGCTGATACGAATACCCTGCGGTCCGTCCGCCGTCATTGCATTCGGAATGCCAAATTCCAGCAAATTACCCATGCCGCCGGTATTGGCCGGCCCGGTATTCGGCTGCCCTCCCAGCATTTCTATCAACTGCCTGTCTGAAATCTGCGCCAAAAACGCATCCATCAAAGACGGATCGTAATACACGTCCTCCAGCATCAGTTTTGTATCCGCCGCTTCTTGAACAGTCGTTGCCTGCTGACTTGCCGCCGCCCGTTTTTGCTTAAACGCCTTGGCCGCTGCCGGTTTCTTTTCCAGTTCCAAATAGTCAAGGTTTGGATAGGAAGCTTTAGGAGCGCGAAGCGTCAATACGCATTCTCCCGCAGGCAATGCGACGGTTACCGGATCCAAATCCACAAATACATACCATTCGCTTTTTCCTTCTCCATCGCCAGTCTGCGGCACATGGACGCTTTCTACTGTAACCGCCTCGCCGTCAATTTCAATGCCCGGATCAAAATCAAATCCTGCCCGTCCGTTGGCCGCGTTAAAATACAAATTATAATCTCCGGCTTCTTCTACATCGAGCCAGTAGGAAACATAGTTTCCCTCATGATTCATATATGCCAGACACTCTGCCGGCTGCCCGTTTAAGGTAAACTTCTCTGTACGGACAAAATTAGCGTTCGTCCCGCCTGAAATCCCAAAATTTTCGGCTTCAATTCTGGTTCTGCCTTCCGATTTCACCGAAGTGCAATAACTAGGCGCGTCATTCACTTTGGTAAAGGTCATATAGTCATAATTGGGATTATTGCGATTGGCTACCATCCGGAAACGCGTTTTCCCCTGCGGCAGCTTTACGTAAAACGGCTCGCAATCCACAAAATTATACCATTCTGACTTGCCTTCCCCATCTCCTGTCTGAGGCGCATTAAACACAACGCCCGGCTGCGGCTGTCCATCCACAAAAACGCTGAAACAATTGGTGATCTCCGCATATCCGTTTGCCATACGCATAGAAATCGCATAGTCGCCGGCTTCTTCCACGTCTAACTCATATTCCACAAAATAATCCTTGGTATTGAAAAATGCCAGACATCTCTTCTGTGTCAATCCTTCGTAAAAGCTTTCCGCACGCACAGCGCTGGAAGCATCAATAAAGCTTTCCGATTCCACAATCGTTGGCTTTGTCGCCGATATAACATGATGCGGATCGAATTCCGGAGCCACTTCCAACTTTTCATAAGTTCCGTCTGCAAGCAGCCTTTCCGTCAGCTGCACCGGCGCCGCCTGCGTCGTCAACTGCTCCGTCACCCTTGTCTCCGGCACAGTATAGGTGTGACGACTTCCTTTGTTCCCTGCGTCCTTAATCGAATTGCCGACATAAATTTCATAATCGCCCGCTTCCAACACATACGCCGATTTCTGCACTTTACCCAAATCGTCATAGGACGACATATCGTCAATCGCATAGCGCATCGTAAGCGTTTCGGATTCGCCTGGCGCAAGCAGGCTTGTCTTGGCAAATGCCGCCAGCTCCTTGGCCGGTTTGCCTAACTGCCCCTGCGGCGCGCTAAAATAAACCTGCACTACTTCTTTGCCTGCAACGTCGCCGGTATTGGTCACATCCGCAGTCACTACCATGTCGTCTCCGTCCTCTGCAACGGCTACATTGTCTATTTGAAACGTCGTGTAGGACAATCCATAGCCAAATTCATAATTGACTTTTTCATAATCTGGATCAAACGTTTCAAAAAAACGGTAACCTACAAAAATATCTTCCTTGTAATTGACATAAGCGCCGTTTTCATAAAAGGTGTCCGCGCTTGGATAATCCGTATAACTTTTTGCAAACGTATCGACAAATTTACCGGAAGGATTGACGTCCCCGACCAGTACGTCCGCAGTCGCCGTCCCGCCTTCCATACCGGCCTGCCATGCCATCAGGACAGAATCGATGCCTGCAATGTCTTTGATCCACTGCGTATCGAGAACCGCTCCTACATTCAATACCACGACCACTTGATCAAAATTTTCCGCCGTACGACGGATCAGCTCTGTTTCCGCATCGGAAAGATAGTAATCACCCTTGGCCGCTTGGCGGTCAGAGCCTTCCGAAGAATATCGTCCGATCGTCACAATTGCCGTCGATGCGTAATCTGCAGCCGCCTGCATCATCTCGTCCGTAACGGTAATTTCCTCATCATTTTTATGATTCTGCGTAATCACCTGATCCGTATAAAAATCAACCAACGGCTGATACAGTTCGACCTTTCCTTCTCCAGCTTTCTCCTGCATCCCCTCTAAAATATTTCTCTGATAATCCACGTTCGTCGCGCCGCTTCCGCCGCCGCCGCGGACATAGTCAATCATGGCCCGTCCAAACATCGCGACCTTTGCGCCTTCTGCAAGCGGCAGCGCCCCGTTATTTTCCATTAAAACCATGCCTTCTGCCGCCACCTGTCTGGTAAGCGCAATATGATCCTCCGCAGTCGCCGCAAAAGCAGTCCCTCCGTCCGTCACGGGAACCGCTGTTACCGTTACTGCCGCTGTCAATAACATAGATATGGCTTTTTTCCATCTTTTTTCTAATCTTTTACCCATGTGTTTCCCCCCTAATTCCTTCTTTCGTGCCATATGGCGCCGTAATATCCATTTTGATTCCAGTTACCGCCGCATATGGCCAAAACACTGCCTATTAGCCAAATACAACCTCAAACGCATTGCAAAACACCCCCTTTTTTCATACAGAGTTAAGAACCTCTCCTGCCCCATATCCATAGAAAACGCAAATTAGTTTTTTGACTTCATTTGTTAAACCAATTGATTATTTAGTATTATACGTCAATTGTAAAAAATGTCAATATCAATACAGTATTTTTTGAATTATTATATAAATTTCACATATATTTTCTCAACACAAGCCTAATTTTTCTTGTATTTTTACTAAAAATTCAATTTTTTTATCCAATTATTTTTCTATATAATAAATTTTTTTAAAAATTTTATGTATTGCCACAAATAACACAACGATGGGCAGGCGCACTGTCGCCTGCCCATAATTACCGGATTGCCCTTCGTCATTCCGCCATTTTCTTTAACCTGGTATACTTATCTTCTGCATCCTTCTTGGCTCGTTCAAACAACTCCTTGGCTCGTTTGGGATTGCTTCTTACAAGGGCGTTAAAACGCACCTCTCCATTGAGGAAATCAAACAATTCCCCATCCGGCTGCCTGCTGTCCAAATGGAACGTCGCCTGTTCCATGCCGCCCACTGCCGGCTGATAACGGAACAAATGAAAATGCCCCGCTTTTACCGCAAGCTTTTCCTCCTCCTGAGCCATCTGCATCCCGGACTTAATCCCCTGGTTGATACACGGAGCATATGCCAGAATCAGAGACGGTCCCGGATAGGCTTCCGCCTCAGTAAATGCCCGAACGCACTGGTTATAATCCGCTCCCATAGCCACCTGAGCCACAAACACATATCCATAACTCATCGCCATAGCCGCCAGATCTTTTTTACGGATATCTTTGCCGCCGGCCGCAAACTGCGCCACCGCCCCAAGCGGCGTAGATTTTGACGCCTGTCCGCCGGTATTGGAGTATACTTCCGTATCAAATACCAAAATATTGATATCCCTTCCACTTGCCAGCACATGATCGAGTCCTCCAAACCCAATATCATATGCCCAGCCGTCGCCGCCGAAAATCCATTTGGATTTTTTCGATAAGAACTGTTTCTTTTCCAGAATTTCATCCGATAACAAACACCCGCACTCCAATAGCCTGCCCGCCAACTCCTCTGACGCTTTTTGGTTCTCTCTGCCATTTTCGTAAGTGGTCAGCCAGTTCCCGGCCGCTTCTTTCACCGCTTCCACATCCGTCTGTCTGGCCAGCTCCTGTACTTTCTCCTTCAGACTGTTCCGAATGGCCTCTTCACAAAGCAGCATTCCAAATCCAAATTCCGCTGCATCCTCAAACAGGGAATTTGACCATGCCGGCCCCCTTCCTTTTGCATTTACCGTATACGGCGTAGCCGGTGAAGAATTTCCCCAAATGGAAGAACATCCGGTCGCGTTGGCAATATACATCCGATCGCCGAACAGCTGCGTAGCCAGCTTTGCATACGCCGTTTCCCCGCATCCTGCACAGGCCCCATGGAATTCCAAAAGCGGCTGTTTAAACTGACTTCCCTTTACACTGGCAGGACCGAATTGTTCCACCAAATCCTCTTTTTCCCTCAATGTCCTTCCATAGTCAAAATACGACTGCTTCTCATAATGCTCTTCGGTCGGTTCCATCACCAACGCCTTTTCCTTTGCCGGACAGCAAGCCGCGCAGGTGCCGCACCCGGTACAGTCTAAAACAGATACTGTAATAGAAAACTGGCGATCCGGATTCTTGGGCATATCTCTGCTCGCCATACCCGCCGGGGCGTTTTGACGTTCTTCCCTGTCCATGACAGCCGGACGGATTACGGCGTGCGGGCAGACATAGGAACAGATGTTGCACTGGATGCAGTTTTCCGGTATCCAGTTTGGCACACGTACGGCAATATTTCGTTTTTCATAGGCCGCCGTGCCGGACGGCGTCGCGCCGCTTGCATAGTCCATAAAAACAGATACCGGCAGCTTATTGCCTTCATAGGCGTTGACTGCGCGCTGAATGCCGTTGACATAATCTGTCACATTCTGGCTTCTTCCCGTGATATCCGCGCCAAAAATATTTTCGCTTTCACAATTGGCCCAGGCTGCCGGAACCTCCACCTGTACTGCTCCCTGCATCCCGGCGTCTATTGCCGCGCAGTTTTTGGCTACCACATCGTCGCCTTTTCTTCCATACGTCTTTTTGACCGCATCTTTTAACAGCTCCACAATCTCTGCTTCCGGCAGGATATTGGTCAGCTTAAAAAATGCCGCCTGCAAAATCGTATTGATCCTGGTCGGCCCCATTCCCGTTTCCATACCGATTTTCACGCCGTTTATCACATAGAACTGAATATTATTTTCCGCCATAAAGTGTTTCATCTGTCCCGGCAAATGTTTTTCCACTTCCTGCGGTTCCCAGGGGCAGTTTAAAAGAAACGTACCGCCCGGCGCCAGATCCTGCACCATATTGTATTTCCAGACATACGACGGATTATGACACGCCACAAAATCCGCCTGCTGCACCAGATAGGTCGATTTAATTTTGTGTTTTCCAAAACGCAGATGCGAAACTGTCAGTCCGCCGGATTTTTTGGAATCGTAGTCAAAATAAGCCTGCGCATATAAATCCGTATGATCGCCGATAATTTTAATCGAATTTTTATTGGCGCCAACTGTCCCGTCCGCGCCCAATCCCCAGAACTTACAGCTATACACATGCTCAGTCAAGTTCTGCGGCTCTTCGGTCGAATCCAAAGACAATTCCGTTACGTCGTCCCGAATGCCGATGGTAAATTCACATTTGCTTTGATTGGCAAATACCGCTAAAATCTGTCCCGGCGTAGTATCTTTGGAACTGAGTCC
>CAOJLW010000072.1 GCA_948438565.1 uncultured Lachnospiraceae bacterium
AGCGTCTACCAATTGATCTTTTGAGGGACAGGTATGGTAAAAATGCCTGAAATCGGACAGCTGCTTCTTTAAATCCCCATGGCGTTTTTTTAAATCCCTTGCCTTGGCGCGGATCATGCCCAGAGCAGAGCCGCTGGCTCCCACTTCATTGCCTTTATGCTGGCGATAATAAATATAGGAATTTTCATCATAATAGATGCTGCCAAGGTACGTGGCCGCCATATAGCACCACCAATCATGATGGATCACATCTTCCGGCAAACGCTCTCTGATAATTGCCGCCAGCTCACGGTTCATAAGCGCCGTACAGCCGGAACAGATGCTTTCAATTACAGCATTGCCAAATCCAGGCGTCACATGAGGATTCTGCTGACTCTCCAATGGCTCTAAATTTTCATCGACCAATGTTTTGGCGCTGCAATACAGGGCGGGGCCTTGTATGCCGCCCAGTTTTTCGACTGCCTTTTCGATTTTTTCCGGCAGCCAATAATCATCCTGGTCGCAGAACCCTATGTAAGCAGCGTTTGGATTGCTTTCCCGCAGCAGCTCAAAAAAACTCTTATTGATCCCCAGATTTTGACCCTGGTACACCCGGATATTCTGGTGCAGCTCCTCGTATTCTTTTAAAATTACAAACGTATCGTCGCTCGAACCGTCATCACGGACTAAAATATCCACATCGGGATAATTTTGCGCCAAAATTGAGTCCAGCTGCTCCCGAATATATTCCTCGCCGTTATACGTGGAAAGCAAAATCTGCACCTTGCCGTCCCCCCCGCGAGGCTCGTCTTCCTGCATACCCTTTTCATTTACCTTTTTCGTATGGTTATTCGCGTCACCACATAGCTCACTATTCATTTTCCTTCTTAAATACTTCTCCTTTTTTTATTTTTTATTTCGAATCCGCCGATTGATCCGGATTTTCTTTTTGGACGCCCTGCTCCAATAGCGCAATCTCCTGCGTCAGACGCTTTAATTGCTCCGACTGTCTCGAAACCTTGACGGTCAGCGCAAACACCAGATAAAGCGTAAAGCAAAAGCCAAAGAAAAACATCATATTGACCGGCAGCTCAATCCCAAACAGATGCACCAGATAGGTCATAATCCCCGGAAAAATATCCAAAATCAGAACCACAACGCCCACAGTCAGCCAGGAAAGCGCAAACTTGATATCTAACGTCTCCTTGCGCACCATATTGGCAATCCCTAAAATTGCCAGCAAAACCAAAACCGCTATCAAGATCTGTATCCGCAAACTCATAATCCCTTACCTCCGAACCGCCGCAAGCAAAATTGCCAGGGACACTTTTATCATATAGTATACAGACTTTTGGGGTGAAATGGAGGATATGCCTTCCTGCCTTGCATTCATCTGTACCGGAAGCTCATCCACACGCCTGCCCTTTTTTAAAATCGCCACCACGCTCTCCGGCTCAGGATAATCCTTGGGATAGTTTCTGGCATATATGCCAATAATATCCCGGCCAACCATGCGCATACCGGAAGTCGGATCCGTAATTTTTTTGCCGGTCACCAGACGAATTAATCCGGTAAAGTAGCGAATGCCCACCCGGCGGATGCCGGAGGATTGAAACCCTTCTTTTTTAATATATCGGGAACCAATGACCATATCGAGCTGATCGCGGATTAGCTTGTCTGCCATAGCGTCTAAATACCGGGCATTGTGCTGGCCGTCGCCGTCAAACTGAACGGCAATATCGTACCCGTTCCGCCATGCATAGACATATCCGGTCTGTACGCTGCCCCCGATACCCAGATTGGCCGGAAGATTTAATACACAAAACCCATTCCGGCGGCACACGTCCAGCGTTTCGTCCGTCGAACAGTCATTGACAACCACATAATCGAAATCCGGGGCGTGTTCCAAAATATCCCGTACTGTCTTTTCAATCCCCCCCTGTTCATTATAGGCGGGAATAATCACTAATTTTTTCATAATACCCTTTCTAACGACGCCAGAATGCCGTAAATTGCCAGGCACTGCAAGCATACCGCAAGAAATCCCAGCTTTCTCCCAATCTCTTTTTTCAGAGCAATATTTTTACTTGAAAACAAAAGAAGCACGAGCGGAAGGCCAGGCAGAAAATACCTGCCCTGGATTCCTGCAATCACAGAGGATCCTTTTGGCGTCCAGCTCATAAACATGGATGCAAAGACCATCGCCCCCATAAGCGCAAATACAATGACAAATGCAATTTTCTGGCTTATGGCCACATCTAACTGCGCGCCATCCCGCCGTCCCTCCACTCGAATCACAGACAGGATTAACAGCAGAAAAAGGCCATAGATCACAATTCTGGAAACAAAGATATTCAACCAGCCAAGCTGCATACCAAGCATCGTCTCCAAAAAACCGTCGCCCGACAATAGCAGCGTACGCACGGACATATAGAGAAACGTCTGCGGCTCTGATAAAATGCCCGCCGCGCCATATGCGTTTCCGGCCAAATAGGAGCCTGCCGCCTGTTCGGCCGTAGGACTGGCCACATATAGCACATAACTGAGGGTACTGGTCAAAAACGCAGTCACTGCCACAGCCGCCATACCTCCCACAAACATCCACTTTTTCTTTTTTCCCGAAAACCGGCTGGCCGGAATCAGCATCGTAAGCAGACATAACGGCATATAAGTCCCGCCTTTACAGATGGACAGCAGAACCATAAACGCGACGTACCAGGCTATTTGCCACCGTTTAATCTCCTGTTCCTGATATATCAATCCAAATAAAACAGCAAGATATAAAAATGCAAATTCTATAACAACCGCGTCATAAGAATAGGAACAGCACTGTTGAAGCGTCATCGGCAGAATCGCAATGATAAATGCAGCCGGCTTTGCCGCAGGCATCCAGCGTATAAACCAATACATCGTAAGCAGATAACACAGTATCGAACATATTCTGCCCATATAAAAGACCAATAATCCATTGAGACCCAGGATACGCCCCAAAGATATACCCAGGATTCCCGGTATATACGTCACTGCCGGCGCCTGGGTATCGGAACGTTTAATCATCTTCGTCCCTTCCGTGCGCCCACTTTTTGAAATTTCTTCTTTTAAAATATCGTATTCCGAAAGGGACGGCGTCGTCTGAAACATTTGCAGGGCGTCGTAATCCTCCCGATCCATCCGTATCTTATCCGTCTCTTCCTGGCCTTTCCCCAGAATCTGGTTGGAATAATAGTAAGCCTCTTTTAAATGCACTTCCTCATCCGGAACCGACAAGGGCGGTAACAGCAACAGATACAATACGGCCAGAATCGAACCGGTAAATAAAAACATCCGCTCTAATTTGAGCCGAAATACGGCCAATCCAACATATGTCCCCAGCAAAAGCAGATAGATCATGCCGGCTCCAAAGACTGCCCAATACTTCCAGTAGAGAAACTGGTGATCCGCGGTCTGGATATTAAAAACAAAGTCCTGAACTTCCCCATTGATCGTAAGGGAGGTATGCTTCACATTTTTTGTAGTATAACCAATCGACAAACCCACTTCGGGACGGATATTTTCTGCATCCAGGACAAGCGTCAGATCGGTTCCCGCCCAGCCTTCCTGGCTTCCAGGCAGCGAAGCAACCAAGTTCTGTTGATCGTTTAAGGCATATACATCATAATCCGCCTGCATCACCGACGCGCCTTCCGGATTGCGGATCTCCAAATGCAGCACGCCAAGATCAAGATCCTTCTCATTGGAAACCAGATTGCCCAACGTATCTTCATCCAGTGCAATCATGGTTCCCGCGCTTAGCAACTTATCTATGGGATAGCGAAATTTCTGTTCTATATGATCCCCGTCCAACAACCGATAAAATTGTCCGTCATCCGCTTCGACCTGTGTCTTGGTGCGCGGCAATACCATGCGCGTCAGAATGGTTGTCTTATATACAAGGAAAGCTGCGATGAAAAAAATAACTGTCATCGCGCCTATTTCTATCCAGTGTTTCCTATTTAGTCTACGCATATCCCCGGAAGTCCCCCTATTCGCCAAATCCTTCATTAATAATGCCTACCAGGCTCTTAAGGGCTTCCTCTTCGTCTTCCCCCTCGCAAACCAGCTCGATTTCATCTCCGGATTTAATACAGGCTCCCAACACGCTTAAAACGCTTTTCGCATTCGCCGTATTCCCCCTGTAATGAAACGTAATATAAGATTTGAAATTCATCGCTTCCTGACATAATATTCCTGCCGGACGCAGATGCAGTCCGGTAGGATTCTTAATCGTAACTTTTTGACTTACCATAGGTATTCCTCCAATATCACAACATGATATCTGTTATCAGTCCTGCCAGCTTCTTTGCCTCTTCTTCTATAACGTTTTGATCCTTGCCTTCAATCATTACCCGCACCATGGGTTCCGTGCCGGACGGACGGATCAGGACTCTGCCCTCGCCGTTAAACTTAGCCTCCAGAGCGCTGACCGCCTCCGCAATCTCCGTATATTCCATGTAATGTTCTTTTTTATGGTTCGGAACCTTTGCATTGACCAGCGCCTGCGGCAAGACCTCCATAATGTTGGCCAGATCCGAGAGCTTTCTGCCCGTATCCACCATTACCTGCAACAGATGGAGCGCGCTTAACAGTCCGTCCCCCGTGGTGTTGTCATCCAAAAAAATAATATGGCCGGACTGCTCGCCGCCTAAATTAAAACCATGTTCCAGCATATGCTCCAGTACATAGCGATCGCCTACTTTTGTCTTTTCCACCTGGATCCCTTCCCGTTCTCCCATCAGCGTAAAACCCAGATTGGTCATAACGGTAACAACAATCGTATCCTGTTTGAGTCTGCCCTGCCGCTTCATATGGCTGCCAATAATTGCCATAGCCTGATCGCCATCCACCATATTGCCCAACTCATCCACCGCTAACATCCGATCCGCATCGCCGTCAAACGCAATCCCGATATCCGCTTTTTCATAGACCACACGCGCTTTTAACTCCTCCATATGCGTAGAGCCGCAGTTCGCATTGATATTCGTCCCATCCGGCTGTGTATGAATAGCCACCAGATTAGCGCCCAAAGCCTTTAAGGCTCTGACCGACGTATCATAAGAAGCCCCCTCGGCGCAATCGACAACGATCTTTAAACCGGACAAATCCACCGGAACGCTTTTTTTCATAAAATTGATATATTCATTTTTCATATCAAAACGGTATTCAATTTTTCCCACGGCTGAACCGGTTGGAATCGGAACATCCTTCATATTGCTTACAATCAACGCTTCAATTTCATCTTCTAACTGATCGGAGAGCTTATACCCTTCCCCATTAAAAAATTTGATCCCGTTAAACTCCATTGGGTTGTGCGACGCAGAAATCACCACGCCGGCGTCCACTTTATGTTTTCTGGTCAGATATGCCACTGCAGGCGTTGGGATTACGCCCGCATAAATCGCATTCGCGCCAACGGAACAAATCCCTGCCATTAAGGCGTTGGCCAACATCCCTCCGGAAATTCTGGTATCGCACCCCACGATAATCGTAGGCTGATGCTCGCGTTCCTTGGTCAGCACATATGCTCCCGCCTGTCCCAATTTCATTGCCAACTCAATGGTCAGCTCTGTGCCGGCCACTCCACGTACGCCATCCGTACCAAACATTCTGCTCATAGTTTAATCCTCCGAATTTGCCGGCGGGCTTGGCTTTCCGGCGCTCCCGCCTGTATTTGTGTCTGTTGCCTCCGAATCTGCTTCCGCAGTATCCTTCTCTTCCGAATTGTTATTGTTATTTGTGTTATTCGTTTGATTTCCGCCGGAACCGCCCTCGTCGGAATCCTCTGTATCGGCGCCCATAGACGGACGACCGCTTGCCAGGACAATATCTACCGCAACCGTCGCATTTTTTACCAGCTTATATTTGCTATCCAGATTTAAAGCCAAATTGACGGTATGTTCGCCTTCTGTCATACCCGCGACGTCAATGCTGCCGGTCAAAGTGGCCGCGTCCAGCGCTTCCAGCTCGGACGAAAGCCCTTCCAGCTCCACCTCCACCGTATCCGTCAAAAACTCCACGTCATACCGGCCGCTTAAGTTACTTACCGTAATATTGGCCGTAGGCACGGCAAACTTCCTCGTCTCATGCTTTTCAATTTTGACTACGACAGAGATTTTTGACTGCGAGCTTTCCACCAGGGACACTCCTCCGGGCAAATAAGACGAAATATCCACTTCCGTTTCCAGATTGCCGGTGGCGTCTGTCAAATCCAAAACCTCCCGCGGCACGGCAATACTGTTTACCGTATTTAAAACGGAGGCGACGCCTTTGACCAATACAGTCTGCGGATGATACTCTATACCAACATATGCATATCCCTCCGGCAGCGTGCCGGACGTCTGGAAATTTAAGGTGACCTCCTTGGTATCTAAAATTTTTACGGATACCATAACATTTTGTATATTAAAAGACAAATCCTGAGTATTGACCTCATGACCTTCTTTATCATACAGCACAGGTATCACGCTGTCTGTAATATCCTCCGACATCTCTTCTACATTGACCGTTGCAACCGCCCTGTCCACAGAATTGACGATGGAAGCCGGACCGGATACACGCAGCAGCGTCGGCGAAACGCTGGTGTCTCCTATGGCATGCTGTTCCGCTGCGTCCCCTTCCGTTTCCACGGAAATGACAAATGGTTTGGAAATCAGATCCTCCACCTCCACTTCCAGATAATATACCTTGCTGGAAACGGTTACATATCCATTATAGCGCTGCGGCACAATCTCGATCGGCACCTTATTAAAATTTTCAATCCGTTCCAAATCTGCAACTGCCCGGAAATCCACATTGGCCATACGCTCCAAATAGGAGCGTTTTCCACTCACTTTAAATGTTACCGTATTGCTGTTATTGAGAATTTCATAATATTTTCCAATACCCGTAAGATAGTCCGCATTTTCCACGCTCACCGTCGTCGTAAAGCTCCTCGTCGTATTCGGATCGTCGATATTGACCACTGCGAGCCACAGCACACTGGCAAACACCACAGCAAGGATTTTTAGGCCAAAATTATTTGTAATCCATTTGACTATCTTGTTTAGCATTCTTCAGCCTCCTTTTCAGTAAGCCTTTCCGTTTGTTGTCCGGTTCACATTTTTGCAACAGTTTCAAATAATGACGTAACCCCTCCTGATCGAGCCTGCGAATCAATTCGCCTTTTAAAGCAACCGAAACCGCTCCATTTTCTTCCGATACCACAATCGTCAAAGAATCGCTGACCTCGCTAATCCCGATTGCGGCCCGGTGCCTGGTGCCAAGCTCCTTGCTCAACTCCATATTATCCGATAGCGGCAAATAGCAGGTAGCGGATACCACCCGATCTCCGCGTACAATAATCGCGCCATCGTGTAATGGCGTATTTTTTTCAAAAATATTGATTAAAAGCTGATTGGTCAAAATCGCGTCAACGGCAATTCCCGTCCTTTCGTACTCCGACAGCACCACCGAATCTTCGATCACAATCAACGCCCCGGTTTTAACTTTACTCATTTCAAAACAGGCCCGAACCAATTCGTTGATGGTCTTGTTGCTAATCGTCTCCACTTCATTTTTACCAAAGTCAAATGACGCAATCCCCCGCAGGAAATTTTTTCTGCCGAGCTGTTCTAAGGCCCTCCGCAGCTCCGGTTGAAAAATAATCACCAATGCGGTAATGCCTACGTCAATGGTATTTTTGGCCAGCCAAAGAATGGTATTCATCTGAAAGACCGCTGCCATAAAAACAAACACCAGAATCACCATCAGGCCTTTTAAAAGGTTCCATGCCCTCGTGCTTTTAATCCAAACTAAAATCGTATAAAACAAGAACGCTATAATGACAATTTCCACAATATCGATCACTGTCATTACGGGCAGATCCATCCAAGCCAGATATTTATCTTTAAATGTGAAAAACATTGACAGCATATGTTCCATGCGTTCCACTTCCTTTCTGTTTGGCAATGCCCTTGCGAAACATCCCTCTTCTCCGCAGGCTACCTTCTCGCCGTACGTCCGCTTCCCTTCGAGCTAAAATGCTTCACGCGTTTTTCCTTTCCGGCCACATACATCTTAGGAACGGCTTTCACGTAATAATAGTATTCATCGTCCTCAAACTGCACCCGCTCTGTCCGGGAATAGTCCAGATTGAAAAACAAAAATTCCAAAATCAACGCAACAGCCATAGACAACAGGGAACCGACCACAAGGCCCGGAATCCTGCCGGAAATCCCAAGCAGAACATACCCTGCAAACAATATAATAAAATTGGCCAGCGCGCCGACAATAATGGCCGCTGTCCACGCATAATCGATCGAAAGGCTTCGGATACATTGTACAATGACCCCGACCAACAAAAAATCCACGACGACTAAATACATCTCTTTGTTGCCAATCAACTGGTTTAAAACCGACGTAAATTTTGATATCGCCGCCACATCGGTATTGCTGCCGCCCAATGCCGAAGCATTCTCTTTCACGCCTTCCAAAAAGAACCAGACAAACGTACCGCAGACGACGGAAAGAACAGAATACGCTTTCCCGATTAACCCTACGGCGATCGGCATAACAGGACCTAGATGATAATGCAGGCAGACAGGCGTCAAGAGAGCGTAAATACCGTCTTTAGGCACAAAACGAAAATATAACAGCGCAATTAACAGAAATAAAACGCATGCCACAACTGCGACTTCCAACGACAGAGCGTACAAATGCAGCAGAAGCACAAACACAGCCAGAACCAGCATCACGCTTACCGGAAAAATGGAACAGGCCAGCGACAATACCAATACGACCGGCAGGGTATCCAGCTTTGTCATATAACCAATATTTCCATTTATCAGCGAAAAAACACACAATGCTAATGCAAATTTAAAAAGTGGATTGATATACAGGTCATATTTTCCATATATACTTTTTAATTTCTCTTTTAATTCCAATAACCCTGTCAACTTCCTGCCCTCCTGTCCGTCTTTTCCAGTATGCTTTCTGCTATGTCTCTTCCTCGCGGTAGAGTTTATTGACTCTTTTCAAATGCATATAGTATTTTTTAACTCTCTGGCGGCCTTTTGTATATCGTATATAATATACAATATAAGTAATCAGCAAATACCCCCCCATGAAGCCGGCATAACATAAAAGCGCCTGAACAGCCGTCTTTTGGATATCAAGAGCGCTTAACTTCTCCATTACCTTTTCCATATTATAAAAAAGGAACGCGGCTACTATCACCGCAAAGGCCAGAGTCCCCGATATCATGCTTTTTATCATTTCTTTTGCTATATAATCCTTACAGAAATATTGAATCATCGGCCGGCATTCCTCCCCTTCCTTCTGGTCAAAAATAGCCAGCCTGGTCATTTCACATACACGTTCCTGATTTAGCATAATCCCTCACGTTCCCTTGATCGAATTGCATACTTACTAAATAGTATAACATACAACACATTATTTGCAAAGATTTTCATAAAAAAAGACGGTAAAATACCGTCCTTTCCCACTGTCCTGATTAGTTCTTATCCAAAAAACGCATACGGTCTTTATCCCTGCCGCGCCCGCTGGATTCTTCCGTCTTAGGCGGCATCGCGTACATTTCTTTGAGGTTATTGGCCATATTACTTTTACATTTCTCACAAAAACGTCCTGTCCTAATCATCGCGCCGCAGCTTTCACATTCAATCCCAACTGCGGATTTATCCGTAAAAGTCAGCCTCTCTTCACGCACCCACTGTTTAATCTGCTTGACAGAAACATCATTATCATCCGAAATCTCTTGCATGGTAGCCGCTTCATTTTCCCGAATATAATCCCTGACCTGCATAAATTTATCTTCTAATTTCCTTCTGCACGTC
>CAOJLW010000073.1 GCA_948438565.1 uncultured Lachnospiraceae bacterium
ATCCAGTTATCGCTCCCATACTTTTTTAAGTTTCGTCCGCAGGATCTTGGCATACAGCTTTTGGCTTCCGTAGGCATTATCTTCTTTGCTGTTTTTTGTGCGTGGTTTGCAAGCCGGGATAAACGTTTGGGGCAAAACAGAAATGCAGTTACAGTCGGACAGATACGGCGCATCCGGAAAGACGCTCGGAAAGAACGAAATACCGGCAGTGTTTTTCTGCGGCGGCAGCGAAAGCTGCATCCGTTTCAGCATATGGCGTCTGTGCTCTTTACTGTGGGCGTAAGCTGTCTGTTAGTGTTTTGTGTCAATAAAATCTATCAGGCGTCGGAAGAGTATCGGATAGTCAAAGAATATGGCAACGATTTTAAAGCAGGAAAAACAAATCAAGTAACCATACGGGGCGAATTAAAGGATAACACGCCATGGGAAGGCTCTCGTGACGCCTATGATATGTATCATGTGTTGGATCAAAGCGTTGAAGAAGAAATCCTTTCGTTAATCGGAATCCAAAAAATTGATTGGATACTAAAGGATGAACTGCATATCCTGCAATGGGAAAAGCAAAAAGACAGTCCGTTAGAAAAAGTAAAGCAGGATTATTATGAGAACAATATGGTGGACAGCAATCCACAGACGCAATTTATTTATTATGAAGATTGTGACGGTATTTTAGCCGAACTGGAAAAAGAACCGTCGTTGGATACTTTGAATACGGAAGCTTTTCGCAACGGGGAAGAAATTATCCTGATGCTGTTTGATTATGAGAGTTGGCAGACCGGAGAGAAGATAAGGGAAAATACGATAAGTCCAGGGGATACCGTGGAAATCGTCAGTATTGCGTCATCGGTGACGCCTGAGATAGAACTGGATAATTATCATCTTCCAGGTCGCGTTCCTGTAAAAGTGGGCGCAGTGTTGACCGATCTGTCTATGAACTGGCAAATTGAGCTTCAGGGGCCGGTGTATGGAATCCTTGCGTCTCAAGCGTTGGCAGAGCGCGTGGCATTGGCCGACAAAAAACAGATTGGGCATAATTTCTGCAAGATTGATTTTAATAATAATCAGTCGTTTGAATCTACGCAGAAATGTCTGGCTTCTATTGCTGAAAAAAATGGTATCTTCTATCAATCCGATTCAGAGATGTTGTCGCAAGGCAGGGATGTATTTATCCGAGAGTTTTGTATTTATGGCATTCTGTTTTGTACGATTTTATTTGTGTTTCTGCTGCTGCAGATTCATTTCCATCAGGTGCAAAATCAGTACCGCAAAGGGGAATATCGTCTGTTAAAGCAATTGGGTATGGAGCATTCGTTTTTTTGTCGTATCACGTTAAAAGAAAGCATCGGTCAGGTATGCTTCTTACTGCTTAGCATTCCCTGTAGTTATGCGATTCTTTTTAGCATTTTTTATTGGGATTTCAGAAAACAATTATTGGAAAGTCCGGATATCACTGTGTGGTCGGATTTTCTTGGGGAATATACGCAAAATCTGTTTTGGATTTCCTGGGATCAGTTAAACAAATATACGCACATCGGATTTTCAGTCGTTTTGGTAACGCTTTTGATGGCCGGACTGATTTTCATTGCTTATCAGCAGGCAAGCAAATATGAGAAAGGGGAAGAATGGATATGAGGACAGTATTAGAATGTAAAGAGATCTCGAAAACCTATGGCAATGACGCCGTCAAGGTATATGCGTTAAAATCATGCAGCCTGACGTTTCAGGAAGGGGAGTTTGTGGCCATTGTGGGCAAGAGCGGTTCTGGGAAATCTACGCTGCTGCGGATTTTAGGAACTTTAGATCAGCCGGATGAAGGGGAAGTGCTTTTGGATGGGGAGGATGTACTGCATCTGTCCGACAAAAAGCTGTCGGAAATACGGCGTCGGAAAATCGGGTTTATTTATCAGGATTACAGCTTGTTTCCAGAGTATACGGCATATGAAAATATTATTATGCCAATCCATCTGGATGGCCGAAAAGAAAATAAAGAGACGGTTTGGGAAATGATGGGGACGCTTGGAATTTTAAAATGCAAGGATAAGTTCCCGTCTGAAATGTCGGGAGGGGAACAGCAGCGGACAGCCATTGCAAGGGCGCTTTGTATTTCTCCGGCGGTGATTCTGGCGGACGAGCCGACTGGAAATCTGGATGCGGAAAATGCAGGCGAGGTCGTAATGCTGATGAGTAAAGCGGCCAGAATATATAACCAGACGATTATTATGGTTACGCATGACAGACAAATGGCGGATTATGCCGATCGGATTTTACAGATAGCGGACGGAGTATTTACCTAATTATATTCTAGGATCTAAAAAAAGGGACTGACGCTTCACGAATTTACATTCGTTCAAGCGACAGTCCCTTTATTTGCTGAGGGTATAGGAACAGATGATTATTTGCTGCAAAGCTCGCGGGCCAGCGCAGAAATAGCGGCCGTGCTTTCTTCATCCAGCGCGGACATAATTTTAACGGTGGTATCCGTAAAGGTCAGTTCCTTGCATCCTTCCAGCATTTTCTGCATCGTCTTTATCGCGGTAGGCGCCCAGGAACCGTTTTCGATCAGTCCAATGGTGCGTTTTTGGTAATTGCGTTCTGTCAGATCGTGGATAAATTCGCGCATAAATGGGAACACATCCCCATTATATGTGGTGGTGGCCAGTACCATATTACCGTAGCGGAATGCGTCCTCTACGGCTTCCGCCATATCGCAGCGCGCCAGATCATTGACGACAACCTTTGGGCAACCCGCTTTTTGCAGCTCGTCCGCTAAAAGCTCTACGGCCTTTTTCGTATTGCCGTAAACCGAGGTATAGGCAATCATTACGCCTTCCGTTTCCACTTCATAAGACGACCATATCTGGTAAAGGTTCAGATAATAACCCAGGTTTTCTTTTAAAATCGGGCCGTGTAATGGGCAGATGACCTGGATATCCAGATTGGCTGCCTTTTTTAAAAGGTTTTGCACCTGTACGCCAAACTTTCCAACAATTCCTATATAATAACGGCGCGCTTCGCAGGCCCAATCTTCTTCTACATCTAAGGCGCCGAATTTGCCAAATCCGTCGGCGGAGAATAATACTTTATCATATGCGTCATATGTGACAATAACTTCCGGCCAATGTACCATCGGGGCAGCGATAAATGTCAGTTCATGCTTGCCCAGAGAAAGGGAATCGCCTTCTTTGACGATTATTTGTCTGTCTGCAAAATCCGATCCATAAAACTGTTTGATCATCGTAAACGCTTTTGCGCTGGCAACGACAGAAGCGTTTGGATAGGCGTTCATAAATGCTGTAATATTGGCCGAATGGTCAGGTTCCATATTCTGTACGATCAAATAGTCCGGCTGACGGGAATTCAGCGCATCTTCGATATTTTTAAGCCATTCTTCGCTAAAATTGGCGTCTACCGTATCCATAACGGCAATCTTGTCATCTAAAATCACATAGGAATTGTAAGCCATGCCGTTTTCGACCACATATTGCCCTTCAAACAGATCTAAATCGTGATCATTGACGCCTACATACTGAATATCGTTTGTAATTTCCATATATAATCGCTCCTTTGCATAAATTAATACCAAATATTGCTACGACATTATAGCACAGACGGTATAGTTGCTGCAACTGTATTTTTCAAGGCGGCCGTAGGGAAATCCCGATAGCCGTCTTTCCAACTATTACAACAGTTGGATTCCCAAAGTATATATGTTACAATATCCATAATATAAAGTATTTCAGAAATTAGGAGGCGTTGCCGGATGGCGGAACATGAATATTTTCAACACGCGTTATCGGATTTTACTTTTGATCTGGCCAATGGGGGAGCTATACGCCATTTGACGGACCGAGGTTATACGGTTTGGCAGATTATGGAACACCTTGCTGTTTTAGCCAATTATGAAAAAGTGCAGCAGACAGTTTGGAAGCATTTGATCGAGCGGCGGATCATCCTTTTGCAGGAACCTGGGACAAACACCCAAAGAGAACAGGAACGCTACGTAAAAGAATACGGGGCATTTGGAAAAACCAGCTTCCGGCGTGTGTCCGTACCCGACGAAACGCGTCTGCAAACGCCTTTGAGGGATATTTCCTATACCAGAGGGGACAAAGATGTATTGGAATGGATCATGGAAAAACGCAAAAAAAATGGCCGTGAATCGGCCTACATATCTTGTGATTTTGGCAGGATGAAGCAGGAAGAACCAAAGCGTTATGAAGCCTGTCTGTCCATTCTGGACGATCGCCAAAGGGATTATATTGACGGATTGCCATGGAACAGGCAGACGGCCTATCATCGCCTGGACGCCAGGATGTTTGAAATTACTGGCCGTCTGCTGGAATTGGGACAATATAGCGGGAGCTGTTATTTTTTAAAACTGGGTGAAAAGCTTTCTCTTTAGACACGTACTAGCGCTCCTGTGGATCAAAACAGAGATTAATGCGCAGCATCCCTTCGGAATATTGCGCAAAAATATATCCGCCCATCTGTTCCGTCAGTGTTTTTGCAATAGAAAGGCCAAGGCCCGTCGAGCGTTCCGCTGTTTCTACCGTATACAGTCGATGAAATAATTTCTGTACCTGCACTTCATTTAACGTGGGCGCATGGTTGGAAAATATGATATTTCCGTCTATGGATAATGTGACTTGTAAATCGCCGCTGCTGTATTTGATGGCATTGCCGATGATATTTTCGAAAATACGGGACAGAGCCTGGCGATTGAGCAGCCGGATCACTTTTTGGTCAGGCATAGAAATTACAGGTATGATTCGGCTGTTTTGCAGAGCCGCATAGTGTGCCAAAAGGCTCTCTTCCAAAATATCATTGAGCGTCACTTTTTCATAAACCGCATAGGGCGTGACGGACGCCGCCATAGAGTAGCGAAACAGTTCCTCGGTCAGAAGCGTCAGGGCGTCTGTGCGGTTTTTGATAATGCCGAGGAAGCGTTCTGCCTCCTGGGATTTTTCTTCCTGTTCCAGCAGATCCAGATAACCGCAGATGGCTGTCAAGGGAGTTCGCAGATCGTGGGAAATGTTGGTTATGGTATCCTTGACTGCCTGATCGCCTTGATGAAATTGATGCCTTTGGCTGCGCAGCAGACGTAATTGCTCATTGATGCAGTCCGCAAGTTCGCACATAAAGCGGTCACGGCTGGAAATAGCAATCAAAAGATTGGTATCTGTATGCAGCCGATCAGAAAAAGCTTCCCGGATTTCCTGCGCTGATTTTTGCATCAGTCGTATTTTGGCGATCAGCAGTATGAGAATGAGAATCAGGATTCCAACAAAAATCCACAGGCAGACAGACATAGGCGCCTCCGTTTACTTAATATCTTTTTTGAAAAACAGAATAATGCCCGCGCTGGTGGTTATCAGGATGATGATACCGTCATATAAGAGATAAAACGGTGAACACTCGCCGAATGTCAGCAGCATGGATTGTCCGGATGGCAAAAAGTCCAGGAGGAATTCATATGTCTGCCGTTTGGCGCCCCGCAGGTAAAATTCATTGAGCACAGGTTCGCTTTTTGTAACTTCGCCGTCGGGACCCATCGTATAATTTTCATAATATTCCGGCTGTTCCAGCTTGGCCTGGATATAAGCGGACATCATCAGAAGTAAAAATGCGCTGAGAATAACCACAACTGCGCTGATTGCTTTATTTTGGATTAGCATAGCTGCCATAGTAAAGACAGCCGTATAGGTGATGAGAACAGCGAGGCTAAATAAGATCAGAACAAGGATCTGCTGATAAGGGATTTGGAACGTTCCAAGCAGCGGAAGGCTGACGCAGAGGTTAGCCGCTATATAAACGAACACCAGGATCATCCCTGCCAAACAGCACAAAATCAAATTGGACAGGTAGATGGCAATTCGTCCGTGTCCGACGACAAGTTTATTGCGAATGGTTCCGTCGCTGTATTCCGTGCCAATAAACAGGCTGCAAAAAACGGCAAGCAAAATGCCCAGTGTCATAATATAGAAAAAAAAGCTGTTTTCCGGCGCGTAGGTGACGTTATATTTTTGCATATTGCGGTATAGGGTAATTGGAAAATAAAGTCCCATGGCAGCCATAATCAAGGTCAGTACCCAAAAAAGCGTACTTTTTTTTAGACGTGTCAATCCAGCGGATAACAATTTATTCATGATTGTCACCTCCCACCAATTTGACATAATAGCTTTCCAGCGTTTCGTCATGTTCCTGTATAGAATATACTTCACAGTCGTTTTTGGCCAGGGCGAGTATCAGTTGTGTGATATGAATTTGGTCAAAAATATCTGCCTGTGTGGCAGAAAGGATTTGATAGCCGACTCCCATAGGATCGAGTGTTTGTGCCAGAATTTTAGTATCGCTTACATTGATACGGATACATTTTTTACAAGCAGCCTCTAAATCCTTGGCGCTGATTTCTTTTACCATCTGCCCTTGGTCGATAAATCCATAGTGTGTGGCCAGGCGGGACAGCTCGTCGAGGATATGGCTGGAGATCAGTACGGTGATTTGACGCGTCCGGTTCAGTTTTAAAATGAGTTCTCTGATTTCGATAATTCCCTGCGGGTCGAGTCCGTTGATGGGTTCGTCTAAAACCAGAAAATCCGGATCTCCGGCTAATGCAATGGCAATGCCAAGACGCTGCCGCATTCCGAGAGAAAAATTTTTCGCTTTCTTTTTACCGGTATCGGATAAGCCGACAAGCTCTAAAAGCTCCGGAAGTCCTGAAAAGGACGGAAGTCCTAAGATGCGGTATTGTTCCTTGAGATTGTCTGTGGCATTCAGTTCCAGATAGATGGAAGGGGTTTCTACGACTGCGCCCATCCGTCGTCTGGATTTATATATTTCCGGCGATGTGTGTGGGATCCCATATAAAGTATAGTCTCCCAGGGTCGGCTGTTGCAGGCCGCAGATTTGCCGGATCAATGTGGTTTTACCAGCGCCGTTTTTGCCTACAAAGCCATAGATGGATCCTTTTGGCACGTGCATAGAAAGATTTTGCAATGCTTTGAAATGTCTGTAATGTTTGCTTAGAGCATTGACTGTCAGTACATATTCCATAATTGTAGTCTCCTTTTCTGTGATAAGGATACTTTACTGGATAAAGGTTAAGAAAGCGGTTAAGGAAATGGTTAAGAAATCGTAAAGATCGATTACTCGTTTAGTTTAAAACCGATTCCCCAGACAGATGCAATGTAATCTTTTCCATCGGCGTCCTGGAGTTTTTTTCGAAGATGGCTGATATGTACTTTGAGTGAATTTTCCGTACAGTCCGGAGTGTCCTCGCTGATACGGTTTAACATAACGGATTTGGCAATAACCTGCGTAGGGTTTTGCATCAGCAGCTTTAAAATGGCGAATTCTGTCCGGGTCAGTTTGACAGTCTGGCGCTCGACCAATAAACTGTGCGTATCCGTATTTAGCGTTAAATTGCCAAAGCGTAAAATAGGAGAGGAAGCTAAAGAGGATGCATTCCGAAGCTGCACGGCAATCCTGGCCAATAGTTCTTTGGTGTTGAACGGTTTCGTGATATAGTCGGCGGCGCCGTCTAAGAGTAAATGGACTTTATCGTCTATATCTGCTTTGGCGCTGACGACAATCACCGGGATGCCTTTTAGTTTGGGCAGTATCTCTTCGCCGTTTAATCCGGGCAGCATCAGATCAAGAAGTATGAGATCCGGATTGCTCAAAGATAAGCATAGCAGGGCTTCGGTTCCGGAATAGGCGCGTATCGTATGATAGCCTTCTTTGGTGAGCAATTCTTCCAACATATTTCCAATGTTGATATCGTCGTCTATAATCATAATGGATTTCATGTCTGTGTCCACCTGTTCCCCATATCGGATAGGAAGGATCAGGACATAAAAAGAGACGGCATCAAATTATTTTTGAAATCTGATGCCGTCTTTAAACTATGCTGTCCATGGGTTTTTCCCTCCATTTTTTTATTTTCCATTGTCAAATCCGTGAAACGCTCTCTCTTTTTGTTTTCCATGAAGCTGTTGGGCAGGAATCATATCTGAATATTGCAACTGATCCTCCGGCCAGATTTTTATAAGTGTGTTCATGGTTTCCGTTTTGATCTCATCCCTCGAATCTGATGCTTGGAATGGATACCTTGTCTATAAGGATTTTTTGGGGTATTTCGTACTTACTTCGGTGGTCTGTACCTCCTTTGCTTAGATTTTGTGTTGCTTGATGTATGTTTTATTGATGAATTTATTGTATCTTATAATTTGACGTTTGTCAACATATAATTTGAAAATAATTCATAAGTATTTATTATAATTGGAAAGAAATTGATAATGTTTTGAATATTCTGACAATTAATTGGTGGAAAGTAAACGGCGGGATGAGAAAACGGACGTTCGGGGTTAAGCAGTTCGAAAGCATCCGGCGTGAGTGGTTGTATGCTTTCGAACTGCTCTCAATATGTTTTTTGCTTCGGTATAAATCTATAACAAGTTTTATCTTATGGCTGTCTTCATCGACTTAATATATTCCCCTACATACACAGGCGCATCTTTACCGTGCTTTTCAAGCAACTTGATGATTGCTGATCCGACAATTGCACCATCGGAAATAGATGCCATTTTCTTTGCCTGCTCCGGTGTGGAAATACCAAATCCAACCGCACAAGGAATGTCGGTATTCTCACGCACTACATTGACGATAGATGAAAGGTCTGTCTTTATGTTACTTCTCATTCCCGTAACGCCGAGGCTCGATACGATATATATGAACCCTTTTGCTTCTTTTGCAATCATTGCGATACGGTTAGCAGAGGTAGGCGCAATTAGTGAAATCAAATCAATACCGTATTTTTCGCAAATAGGCTGAAATTCCTCTTTTTCTTCATAAGGCAGATCGGGCAGAATCAGTCCATCAACTTCAATATTACGGCAAGCAGAAATAAACTTTTCTGCTCCGTAGGAAAATACTACATTGGCATAGGTCATAAAAACCATCGGTACTTTTACGTCTTTTCGCAGTTCCTTAACGAACGAAAATATTTTGTCCGTTGTTATACCGCCGTTCAGAGCTCGAAGATTTGCTCCTTGAATGACAGGCCCTTCTGCTGTTGGGTCAGAAAACGGAATGCCAAGTTCAATAAGATCGGCGCCGTTTTCAACAGCGGCACGAACAACTGCTGCAGTGGTCTCAAGATCGGGATCGCCGCAGGTGATAAAGGCTATGAACGCCTTGCCGTTTTCAAATGCTTCTTTCATGTTACTCATGGATATCCTCCCCTCTGTAGCGGGCAATGGCAGAACAGTCCTTATCGCCTCTGCCGGAAATCGTAATTACGATGATCTTATCTTGGGCCATGGTCGGTGCAATTTTCAGTGCATAGGCAACAGCGTGAGCGGATTCGATAGCGGGAATGATACCTTCAGTCTTTGCAAGATACTCAAAAGCATTTACCGCTTCATCATCCGTAATCGGGACATATATTGCTCTGCCGATGTCATGCAGATAAGCGTGTTCAGGACCGACGCCGGGATAGTCAAGTCCTGCGGAGATAGAGTAAACAGGTGCAATCTGTCCATCAGCATCCTGGCAGAAATACGATTTCATACCATGAAAAATACCGAGCCTTCCAGTAGCAATGGTTGCTGCTGTCTCGAAGGAATCCACTCCTCTGCCTGCAGCTTCGCAGCCAATTAGCCGCACACCCTCATTACCAATGAAATGATAAAAGCTGCCAATGGCGTTTGAGCCGCCGCCTACACAGGCAATGACCGCATCCGGCAGTCTTCCTTCTTTTTGAAGGATTTGTTCCTTGGTTTCTTTT